>NZ_PIRQ01000003.1 GCF_003048535.1 Campylobacter concisus
CCTTACTGAAATATCAATAATTGCAAGGATAAATTCTAATAATTTTCATTACATTGCGGCAAACATAATCTATAAAAATTTAACTAGCGATATCACTATAAAGCTATAAATATTAGATTATTTTTAAAAATTTTATTATGTTTATAAAACAAAAAATAATTTTAAGATTATAGATAAAAAGGAGTTATTTTCATCCTCAAATTTTGAGGATGAAATATTAATGAAATTTTAAATATCAATCCACAAGGTTAAAATTTATTCTTTTTAACATCAGCTACTATTGTCTTAGCCATTTCATCTATTTGAGCAGTGATTTCATTCGTTGAGCTCACTATATGAACATTTTGCTTTGTAATGCTATCTATCTGGCTTACACTTTGATTTATCATATTTATGCCTTCGCTTTGCTCTCTAATACTCTCGCTCATTTCATTGATACTTTGAGTAAGTATATTTGCATTAGTTTCGATCTCGCCAAGTGATTTTTTGGGTTCGCTCAGCTAGTTTTCTAACTTCATCTGCAACTACAGCAAAACCTCGTCCATGCTCACCAGCACGTGCTGCTTCGATAGCGGCGTTTAGAGCAAGTAGGTTGGTTTGATCGGCTATATCTCTAATAATAACGATGATATTTTTAATCTCTTCAGATTGTTTTATAACATCTACAGTTTTTTGACTAATTGCGCTCATTGAGCTACTCATTTGCTCGATAGCAGCAGCACTTTCTTGAAGAGAATTTGCTTGTGTGCTAGCACCTTGAGTTACTTGTTTCATTGATGCATCTAAATTTTTGGCTTTTTCTTCTAAGAATTGTGCTTGTTTTAGGTTAAATGCAAGCATATTAGCTATCTCTTCGCCAAGCTCATTTGTTACTAGTTCGACATTGCCTTTGGCATCCAAAATTCTTGAAGTAAAATCAGAATTTCTAAAATCATTAAAAGTTTTTTGGATCATATTTAAATCGCTACCGACTCTTTTTTCCAAAACATCTAGCATTTTATTTAAGACATCTTTTAATTCGATTAGCTTTGGATTAGCTGGAACATCTACTATCCTTGCTTTTAAATTTCCATTTTCTATCGCCTTTGCAGTCTCAACAGATTGAGATACCACTCTAGAGTCTTGATCGGCATTGTCAAAAATTTTAGCAATATTATCATTTATTAGTTTGCTCATTACGCCAAATTCATCTTTTGTTGCCACCTTTGAAACAACTGGCTCTTTTATCTCAAAATTTAAAAATCTAAAGAAACTAACCAAAGCATCTGTAATAGTTTTAATAGGATTAAGCGATCTTTTTAGCAAGAAATATACAAACGCAGACAAGACAACTATAAATATAAAGGCTAAAATAATCTGAACTTTTAAAATAGGCAAAGTATGCGAGCTAAAGATATTTTGATCCATTGCTGTTATTGCCAACCAACCTTTGTCATTTATCTCTAACATATAAGCATAGACATCTTCGCCTTTTGTATTTTTATATGCTATCAATCCATTTTCATCAAATTTCTTTTCATTATATTGTTTTATTAGACTCTTTGCGATCTCGTGAGGTTTGCCGACTAATTCTTTATTTGGGTGCATTATAACATTGCCATTTTGATCTGTAACAAAAGCATAGCTGTATTCAGTTTTACTAATTTGCGATATATTATTGCTCAACTCCTCAATAGATGCATCTATACCCGTAACTCCAATATTTTTAATAGGTGCAGCAAAAGTTATAACCATCGCATTTAATGAAGCTGCCATATATGGATCAGTATATATTGGTTTATTCTCGGCTTTAGCTTGTTTATACCATCCTCTAACTCTTGGATCATATCCAGCTTTATTTTGCCCATTTGATCTAAACATAGCCCCATCCTCATATCCAGCGTAAACAAGAGTGATCTCTTTTCCAGATATAGCTTTTGCTTGAGATAAAGCTAAATTTATACCATCAGCATTCATCGAGCCATCACTTTTCTCGCTTATCTTACTAAGAGTCTCAGCCATTTTCTCTATAGCATACTGATTATTGGTAAAAAAGCTATTTAGTGTGATTTTCACATCTTTTAAGATTTGCTTTTGAGTTTGTATTACTAACTCAATGGCCTTATCATGAGCTGTGTTGTAGCTAGCTAAAGATATTAGCGAGAATGATATGAATAATGCCAGTATGAGCATTAAAGATATTTTGTTTGCAATTGATCGCATTTACTTTCCTTTTACAAAAATTTTTAAGATGCGATTGTATATTTTTTTATATTAAATAGTATTTAATAATATTAATTACAAAATAGTGATGTATACATTAAATAATAATTTTGAATTATTTTTTCATTTTAGATAGTTAAAGTAAGTGAGATAAAATTAGAATTTAGGGGAGATAAGCCCCTAAATTCGGCTCTAAGATTAAAATTTATTCTTTCTAACGTCAGCTACTATCGTCTTAGCCATGTCGTCTATTTGGTCAGTAATTTCGTTTGTTGTACCAACAATATCAATATTTTGTTTTGTAATACTGTCGATCTGACTTACGCTTTGGTTTATCATATTTATGCCTTCGCTTTGCTCTCTGATACTCTCACTCATCTCATTAATGCTTTGAGCTAGAACATTTGCATTAGCTTCTATCTCACCAAGGGATTTTTGAGTTCTTTCAGCTAGTTTGCGCACTTCGTCTGCAACTACGGCAAAGCCTCTGCCATGTTCTCCTGCACGTGCTGCTTCGATAGCAGCGTTTAGAGCAAGTAAATTTGTTTGATCGGCTATATCCCTAATGATAACTATGATGTTTTTAATCTCTTCGCTTTGTCTCGTTACGTCGCTAGCTTTTTGGCTAATGGCGTTCATAGAACTGCTCATCTCTTCTATAGCGGCCGCACTTTCTTGGATGGAGTCGGCTTGCTTATGGGCTCCGTCGGTTAGGGTTCTCATAGATTCTGCTAGGATTTTAGCTTTTTCTTCTAGAACCTGAGCTTCTTTTAAATTTTCTCTTAGCATATTGCTTACGGCGTCGCCAGCACTTTGAAGGCCTACTATCATATCTCTTAGATCACTTTCAAGCTCCGGTTTTAGTTCTAGTCTAGGAGTGTAGTCGTTTTTGTTGTAAGAAGCTAAAACTACCGCTATTCCTTTTAAATTTTCAGAAATTGACGCAAAGAATTTATTTAGTAGATCTTTTAACTGAACCAAAGCCGGGTTATTCGGAGTAGAATTAATCTTAGCACCCATATGTCCTTTTATCATGAGATTTGCTATACCGTTCATCTCATCTATTAAGGCGCTGTCTTTTTTAACGCCGTTAAGGACTTTTTCTATATTTTCGTTAATAGATTCGCTCATTCTGCCGAATTCGTCTTGCGTAGTTACCACTAGCTTTTCCGGAGCGTTAGGGGTTTCGTAGGTGATAAATTTAAACGCGTCTTCAAGCTTGGTTTGAATAGTTCTAATAGGGCTAAGGGATTTTTTAAGAAGAACAAATACTATAACCGAAAGTATGACTATAAAAGCTACAGCTAGGATTATTTGAGCTTTTAATAAAGGCAATGTATTAGACGAAAAAGTATCTGCTCCGATAGCGGCTACGGCTAACCAGCCTTGATCGTTTATAGGAAGGACTTTGGCGGTTACGTTTTCGCCTTTATAGTTTGTATAAGGGATAAGTCCATTTTCATCAAATTTTTTAGCCGCAAACGCCTCGGCTAGATATTTGCTTGCGGGAACGGTTTTACCGACGTTGTTTGGGTCGTTATGCATTAGTATTAGGCCGTCTTTATTCATTAGATAAACATAGCCGTATTTTGTTTTACCCATTTCGAGAATTTTTTTACTTAGAGTATCTATTTTTAAATCAAGCCCCAAAACACCATCAAAATTTCCATTTTTATTTACTGGAGCGGCAAAACTAATTACTAAAGCATTAAACAAGGCAGCCTTGTAAGGTTCGGTATATATAGCACCATTTGCACTCTTCGCTGCTTTATACCAGCCTCTAGTTCTAGGATCATAGTTATCGGCTGGAGTTGTTCTAGTGCCGTCAGACTGGAAAAAATGTCCATCACTCTCGCGACCATAAAAAATATCAGTAACTAGATGACTAACGCTTTCTTTTTGCATTTTTGTTTTTTCCATGTACGAGTCATCATTATTTGGTGTTTGTGCTATATCTAAAGCATACTTTTTAGCAACTTCTAAATATTCTTCAAAAAAAGAATCCGTAGTAGCTTTGATGTCACTTAGAATCTGATCCTGGGTCTGGCTGACCAACTCTACTACCTTACTTTCCGCTGTATAGTAGCTGACTGCTGAAATAGCAGCAAACGAAATAACTAGCAATGAGATGATAATCATCGCTATCTTTGAAGTTATGGACTTCATCTTTCCTCCTTTAAAAAGTTAAAATCGCTTTAATTTATCGAAAAAGAATTAAAATTAGTATTAAATTTACCCTCTATTTAATGCTTTTTAAAAATTAATAAAGATATCTTGATAATTAAAATTTTTGAATAAATTTTAGATCACTAAAAATCATTAAATAAGCTAATTTTACTTTTTATTCTTTTGCTAGACATAGAGTATAAATTTTTACTTGAAAATCAATAAAATAACGCCTGAAATAATAAGACAGATGGCTAAAATTTCTTTTAAATTTAACCTCTCGCCAAGAAAGATGACAGCCAAAATAATAGCAAGTACAACGCTAAATTTATCAACCAGCGCCACTTGATATACCTTGCCAACTTGCATCGCTTTAAAATACATGAGCCAAGATAGTCCGGTTGCCATGCCACTTAGTATGAGAAAGAGCCAGTTTTTGGGGCTTAGTGAGTTTAATGGTTGCCATTTTTTAGCCACGCTTAAAAGCAAAACGAGCATCAAAATGACAACGATCGTTCTTATAAATGTCGCAAAATCACTGTCGATATCCTTTACACCAAGCTTTGCAAAGATCGCTGTAAGTGCAGCAAAAACAGCTGAAAGAGCTGCATAGATAAACCACTCTGGCATTTTTATTTAAAATTTAAAAGGGCAAGTTGCCTCACCCATTTAAATTTATCCCTCATAATCACTTAGCATATCAACTGTTGGAACAAAGTATAGGGCACCAGTTACAGGCGTACTAAAGTCAAGCAGCCTATCTGAGTTACCCTTTGGCTCGCCGATAAACATCTTTTTAAGCATAAGCTCAACCGTTGAAAACGTGCTCGCATAAGCGATAAAATAAGTGCCTGTTTTGCTGCCTTCGGTAAATGGCATATTGCCACGCACGACTTTTTTATCATCTCCGACGTTTGCAGCAGCTGAGTGCGAATTTGTAGGTTTTACATCCTCGCTCATCTCGATGTCAAGCTCTTTTGAGCGGCCTATTACCTTTTCTTGCTCGCTTACGCTTGTGGCGTTCCACTCTTTCATGTTATGGAAATATTTTTGTACAAAAACGTAGCTGCCGCCTTTAAATTTAGCGTCCTCATCGCCAACTTTAGCAAAGAAATCTCTATTTTCGCCCTCAGGATTTTCAGTGCCATCAACAAAGCCAATTATCGCCCTGCCGTCATGATACTTAAAGCCTTGCGTCTCGTCTGTAAGCTCTGCAAATTTAAAAAGTACGGCCTTTATCGCTTGAGCCATATCGAAGCAATCAGGCGCATTTAAAGCGCGGATATGGATGTGAATATCGCCCTTTGTGCTAACAGCCTCGTGTTTATCGCCCTTGATCGCTTTAAAATTTACAAGCTCTTTTGGCAGATCTTTTGAAATTTCAAGCTTTTTCCAAGCATCATGACCCACGCCAAGGACGCAGTTTACATTTTCATTTGCGCCAAATCTAATCTTGGCAGTTTTATTTAAATTTACAACCAAGGCGCAAAGCTCGGCAAACCCCTCTTTACAAGCCTTTTTATCAGCTGTTAAAACCCATGTTTGAAAGACTGTGTTGTTGCCTGGTGTCTGCGTGACTTCCTGTGAATTTACGCTCATTTTTTCTCCTTTTTAAAATTTTATGCAATATTTTCTAAATTTAGTTGCGAGCTTATCTGCTCATCATTATCGTCAAAGACAAACTCAACTTTGTTTGCGCCAAAGCTCTTAGCTATCGCTTCAAGCGTGTCGCGAGCTGATTTATGAATTTTACTTTGAAGCTGCAAGATAAGGCGAACACTCATCTTTTTGACTTCATTTCTCGCCTCTTCGATTAGTCTATTTTTATCTTCTTCTGTAAAAGTGCTACCAAAAAAGCCATTTAGCGAGTCAGGCAGCAAAAATGGTATAAATTTGCCGTTTTTCTCATCGTAAAATTTCATATCGGCGATTGAGAATTTATACTTGCAAGGAGGCATTTTTATCTTATAGCTAGAGTTTGCGATCTGCGTGATCTCGAGCTTTGGGCTAGTTAGATCGTAGATGAAATTTATCTCAAACTCAAATATCATCGAAAGCTTCTTCTCGCTTATAAGCCATCTTAGATACTCTTTGCCAAAATTTCCAAACGCATGATCTGTCTTTGTGACGATCTCTTTGCTATAAACTTGAAAAACAGATAGCTCGCCGATGCTTTTTAGCTGCGAAATTTCGGTGCTGACTGAGAGATCTTCGCTATCATCTTTTGCCTTTTTTAAAGCCTTATTTGACCTATAAAATGCAAATGCCAAAACAGCTAATAAGATAGCTAATATCAAATTTGCATATTCGCTCATTTTTTCTCCTTTAAGGCTTGCTATTTTAGCTTAAATTTGTAAAGCAAAGGTGAAATTCTACTTTTATTAAAAATTATATTTAAATAATTGTTTTAAAGTAAAATAGTAATTAATAATATTTAAGTGATATTATCTTGATCATTTTTTCATATCTTATAGTAAAAATAGCGTAAAAATGGGATTATTAGAGTAAATTTTTATCATAAATTTTAATATTTTAATTAATAATTTATTTTAAGAATATTACAATCCATTTAAATTTTATGCAAAGGATGAGATATGAAAAGATCCATTTTAAATAAAAAATGTATTTTGATAAGCGCGGCTTGTTGTACTCTTTTGTTTGCAAATTCACTAAATGCTAACGATCAAGAAAGTGGTAAATTTGGCGACATAAGCAGCTGGCAGAGCGCTGAGTATAAAGCATACTGGGGACTAAAGCGTATCAATGCAGCTATAGCGTATGCTCTTGGAGTAACGGGCAAAGGTGTGACACTCGGTGTTATGGACTCTGGCGCATTACTTAGCCACCCTGAACTTAGCGATGGTAGGATAAGCGCGCTAAAAATTTCTGGCAGCTACTACAAAGATGGACAAAAATATCCAGATACTGAGCACGGCAACTCTCCTTTTTTAAAAAAGGGAAGCACTGATAAAAACAGAGCTGACTTTGGCGACTTTAAAAAAGGTGAAAAATTTGAAGCTGATGGCAACTGGATCGCTGGTGTAAACGACTCGCACGGCACACACGTAGCTGGCACAATTGCTGGCTCAAGAGATGACAAAGGGATGCATGGTGTAGCATTTGGCTCAAAACTTATAGTAGGAAATACTGGCGGAACCGACGGTATGACATATGGACCAAACCAAGACTACAACTTCTTTTTAGCATCTTATGAGGGACTAGCCAAAGGTGGTGCAAGAGCTATAAATAATAGTTGGGGTTCAAACCGAAAATTTTATAAAGCTTATGAGGGAGCAACTGGATTTGATGGTGGTAATAGCTTAGATATAAAAGACCTTGACGCAGCATATAAAAGCTACTATCCATTTGTCACAAATGGTAAAAATTTCATGGATGCCGCTTATGAAGTCGCCAAAAAATACGGCATCATTCAAGTCTTCACTGCCGGAAATAGAAATGGCATGAAAGAGTCATACACGAGAGCTATGCTTCCATATTTCCGTCCAGATGCTGAAAAATACTGGATAAACGTCACTGGAGTGACAGATGGCGATGCACAATACTTTAACACAGCAGGACACTCAAAATGGTGGAGTATTGCCGCACCTGCTAAAAAAATAAAATCAAGCACCGTCGATCCCAAAAACGGAGAGGCAGGCTATGACAGTTGGGACGGCACATCTATGGCAGCTCCACACGTCACTGGCGCACTTGGTCTTGTCATGCAAAGATATTCATATATGAGTAATACTCAAGCAAGAGATGTTCTACTAACTACCGCAAGACAAGTTAGAGATGAGTTTAAAAAGCCAGCTGATACAAGAAGAATTTCTGGTTTTACTGCACCACTTGGCGTACCTGATGAGCGCTGGGGCTGGGGAGCACTTGATATGTCAAAGGCTATGTTTGGACCAGGACAGCTGCTAGGTGTATTTGATGTAAGTCTAGACGTAGATGATCTTTACTCAAATAATATCAGCGATGTAGCTATAAAATACAGAAAGACTGAAGATGAGGCAGAGGCAAAAATTTGGGCTAATCGCAAGGCTGAGCTTGAGAAAATGTCAAATTTAACAGCCGAGCAAAGGGCTGAACTTGATATAGAAAATGCTAGAGAAAAAGCGAGAGAACAAAGAGCTAACGAAGGCTATGAAGGGACTCTTATCAAAAGAGGTCTAGGCACTCTAAAACTAGCAGGTAACAACTCATACACTGGCAAGACTATAATAAAAAGTGGCAAAATCACAGCACTAAATCAATCACTAAAATCAAGCGAAGTAGTAGTTGAAAATGGTGGTGCACTTGAGATTGTTAAAGAGATGAGCGTTAGAGAGATTGATAAAAATAAATTTTCTCAAAAGCTATCTTTTAAAGATGTAACTAGAAAAAGTACAAGTGACACAGTAAAAGCTACTATAAAAACAGGTGGTAGTTATATCATCTCAAATAACGCAGCAAATTTAAATCTAAATTTTGAGAAGAACTCTATCATAGATATAAGTGAGCCAGATGTAGATGTCATGAAAAAACTATATGATGATAGCTCAAAGGCAAAAACTTATGCCGTAACTGGAAATTTTAGTGGCTACAACGACACTATCTCAAAAAAATACGCATTTTTTGACCTTACTAGAAATTATAGTGACAACAAGCTAGAGCTAACACTCAAAAAATCAAAAAATACAATAACAAGTATAGCAGCTAGTGACAACCAAAAAAGAGTAGCACAGCTCATAGAGAGTACAGCTAGCAAACCAGCACTCCTTGCTTCGCCGTTTAGAAGTAGACCAGCAGTTATTACGAGTGATCTATACAGACACTTCATCTACGCTACACCAAAACAAGCAAGTGATACGCTAAAAACATTTGCAAATAATGCAAATTTAGCTCAGCATAATGCATTTTTACTAGAAAGCATCCTACTAAAAAATGCCATCATCAACCATGAATTTGATCCATTTGGAGCAAAAGCAAGTGATGTAAATGGCATGAAATTTTGGTCAAATACCATGGCTAATGCTATGAAATTTGATGATGTAAAAGCAAACTCACTCACTCAGCTTTTTGGATTTGACGGTAGTGTAAATGATGTTTTCACACTTGGTGGTGTGCTTGGTGCTAGCAACGAAAAAGTAAAAGAAGATGGCGAAAATGCTTATAAAACAAAAGGTGCAAGTGTCGGTATCTACTCAAAAAGTCAAATTTCTAGCACAAAGCTAGACCTTGGCCTCATATACACAAACGCAAAACGCAAAACGCAAAATGGTGCTACAATCGCGAGCTTTTACTCAAATGAACACGTAAAGAGCAAAGAAAAAGCACTTACTACTTACGCAAATTTGGCACTAACTAGCTTTAACAGTACAAATTTCTCACTAAATCCTTATGTGGGCGCAAGCTATCTACGTATGAAAACTGATAGCACTAGCCAAAATGTAGGAATTTTCAGAATGGACATTGATGAAAAAGCTAGAAATTTAGGCATATTTAGCTTAGGCCTAAACCCTAGTGTGCCATTTAGTCTTGGCAACATGAAGATGAAATTTGAAGCTGATCTAGCCTACAATAGACTAGTTGGCGATACAAGAGCAAATATCGGTGTAAATATCGCAAATGCTGGATACTTAGAACTTAAAGGAAGAGAGGTGCGTGATCTTGGCACAGCTAGCCTTGGTATAAAAGCGAATGTTTATAAAAATATAAATTTAGGCCTATCTTACACAGGTGCTTTTGCTAAAGATGTGAAGTCAAATAGCGTAAATGCAAAATTTGAGATATTGTTTTAGTAGAAGCTATGCTCGCTACTTTAAATAGTAGCGAGCCATTAAATTAAAATAGTTGAGTGAAAGAAAAACCATTTTTTGTAAGAACTTCTTTGATCTTTTCTTGATGCTCAAGACCCTTTGTCTCAAGTGTAATCGTAATACTTGCATCACCATAATCAAGCCTTGTTGAGAAGCGATCGTAGTCGATTTTGACGATGTTTGCATTTGCTGATTTGAGACTATCTGTTAGGCTCATGAGTGCTCCTGGCTTATCCACAAGCGTTATTTGTAGTGTCATCTTGCGGTGAGACTTGATAAGACCTTTTTCGATGATGATAGAAAGTACTTGTACGTCGATATTTCCACCACTTAGCACCACGCCTATCTTCGCACCTTTTTTAAATTTGATCTTATCATGCATAAGTGCTGCCACGCCAGCTGCACCAGCCCCCTCTACAACGATCTTTTGAGTCTCTAGCAAAAACAAAATCGCAGTTGCGATCTCCTCGTCATCAACCTGCACAAACTCATCAACGCACTCAATAATATTTGCTAGCGTAATCTCACTCGCATCACGCACAGCTATACCATCAGCTATGGTGCGAACTGATTTTGAGTTTATGCTCTTTTTAGCGCCATAGCTATTAAACATAGCTGGAGCGCCTTTTGCACCGACACAGATTACTTTTGTCTTTGGATTAACTTGTTTTATACAACTAGCCACACCGCTAGCTAATCCGCCACCGCCAACTGGGACAATGACTATATCAAGGTCGCTTATCTCATCAAGCATCTCAAGCCCCACAGTGCCCTGCCCTGCCATGACGTACTCGTCGTTAAATGGATGAACAAAGGTCATACCTTTTTCTTTGGCGTAATTAACCGCAAAAGCGTACGCCTCGTCAAAATTATCACCTTTTAAAATAACCTCTGCACCAAGGTCTTTCGTACCAGCAACCTTTAGAAGCGGGGTTGATTCTGGCATGATGATACAAGCGTGTACGCCAAATTCTTTCGCACTTATCGCTACACCTTGAGCGTGATTGCCAGCACTTGCAGCTACGACTCCACGCTTTCTCTCCTCATCACTTAGGCTAGCTATTTTATTGTATGCGCCTCTTATCTTATATGCGCCAGTTCGCTGTAAATTTTCCTCTTTTAGATAGATACTTGCTCCCAAATTTTTACTAAGTTTCGCACTCAAAGCAAATGGAGTTTTATTTACAAAATGACCGATCGTGATCTTTGCTTGGATGATTTTATTTAGTGAAACCATTTTTTATTTTTCCTTTTTTAAATTATTCTTTTGCCCTTAGTAGCACGCCACACTCGATATGGTGAGTATTTGCAAACTGATCAAAAATGGCAAATTTTATCACTTCATGGCTTTTACAAAGCTCATTTAAATTTTCTTTTAGAGTCTCTGGATTGCACGAGATGTAAATGATATTTTTGAAATTTTTGATGAAATTTACGACACTTTCGCTTAGTCCTGCACGGGGTGGATCGACAAGGACATGCGAGAAGCTAAAGTCGCTTAAATTTATCTCTTTTAGCCTGTTAAATTCCCTAACGCCAGCAAATGCACTCATAAGCTCATCAGCGTCCATACGTAGAAATTTGATATTTTTAGCTTTGTTTAGCTCGCAGTTTTTAAGGGCATTTGCGATCGAGCTCTTTGAAATTTCAGTGGCAAGAACGTTTTTAAATTTAAACGAAAGCGGAATAGTAAAATTTCCATGTCCGCAGTAGAGCTCAAGGAGGTCAGCGCCAGCCTCTACGAACTCTTTTGCCCAAGCTATCATCTTTTCATTTACGGCTCTATTTGGCTGGATAAAGGCATTCTCACTTAGGCTAAATTTATAAATTTGACCTCCAACATCTAGCTCATCGATCAGATTTAGCTCACCACTTAATAGCTTTTGCCCGCGAGATCTGGCAAGTATGGTAACGTCAAGCTTACTGGCTAGAATTTTCATAGCCGCCTCAAACTCGCCATCAAGCCTTTTATGATAAAGAAGTGTGACCAAAATACCACTTTTACAAGAGATAAATTCCACTCCAAAAAGCTTTGCGCGCAGTATTTCGTTCTCTTGTAAGCCATAAAGCAAGCTTGGCATGAGATCTGAAATTTGCTCGCAGACCTTTGGACAATCATCTATAAAGACCTTTTTGCCCTTTTCGCTTGCATGCATCGTGTAGCTAAGCTTGCTGCCTTCATGCCAGATACCAAACTCAGCTCTTGTGCGGTAGTGTTTTGGTGTTGAGCTAAAAACATCAAACTCGCCATCATAAAACTCTGAAAAATTTTGTTTTACAAGGTCAGTTTTAAATAAAATTTGCTCATCATAAGAAGTAAAAAGAGTGCAAGAGCCACACTCTTTTAAATAATTGCAATCCAAATTTATGCTTCTACTTTCTTTCCAACAAATCTAACTAGCGCCCAAATCGCTAAAAATCCGCAAGGAAGCGCGATCCAAACGCTAAGACCAAGTGCAACTGGCAAGTAACCAACTAGCACACAAACCGCACAAACGCTAAGCGCGTAGACCATTTGAGTCGATACGTGATCGATATGATTACATCCTGCACCCATTGATGAAAGTATCGTAGTATCCGAGATCGGTGAACAGTGATCGCCAAAGATCGCACCTGTAAGTACGCCTGAAATATTTACGATCATATATGCATGCATCGCATCGCCCTCTAGGCCGTAGTTTTTGCCGACTGCATAAGCTAGTGGGATAGCTAGAGGCATTAAAATTCCCATTGTGCCGTAGCTTGTTCCAGTCGAGAAGCTAATAAACGAGCCAAGGATAAAAACAGCAACTGGCAGGATAAATTTAGGTGTTGATGAGCTTAGTAGATCAACCAAATACCTTGATGTGCCAAGCTCTTTTATAACAGCACTAAGACTCCACGCAAGAAGCAAAATCACAACTGTGATTATCATGGTCTTCCAGCCTTTTACCCATGTGCTGATAGCCTCTTTTACGTCAAAAATTTTACGCCAAACGCCCATTGTGATAGCTACAATACTAGCAAGTAACGCTGCTTGAAATAGCGATGTAGCCGAGTCAGCTGCGCCAAAAGTATCTTTAAATGTAGAAAAAGCAAGCGGATTAGCAAGTGCATTTTTAAGAGCATCGCCCTCAAGTGCAGCAAGGCCACTAAAATAAAAACTAGTAAATGCACCAATGACCAACACAAGAAGTGGCACAACAGCATTTGCAGCGCTTAATTTTACGCCCTCTTTTGGCTCAAGTGTTTTATCTTCAAGATCTTGGATTTGAGTTTTTCCTGAGTGAAGCTCCCCTCTTCTAGCGCGTCTTTCAGCTAATAGCATTGGTCCGTATTCACGCTGCATCAAGGCTGTGCAAACTATAAAAAATAAGATGAAGAGGTTATAAAATCTATATGGAATTGTCTCGATAAATATAGAATAAGCGTTAATCCCAGTCTCTCCAACTAGCTCATAGCCCTTTTCGATGAGTGAAACCTCAAGGCCAACCCATGTCGAGATGATAGCAATACCAGCGATCGGTGCCGCAGTAGCATCTATGATGAAGGCTAGTTTTTCACGGCTTATTTTAAATTTATCGCTTATTGGTCTCATAATAGGGCCAACGATTAGGGCATTTGCGTAGTCATCGAAAAATACAAAAATTCCCATGAGCCATGTTGAAATTTGAGCTGAAATGCCGCTTTTTGCCTTTTTACTAAGCCAAAGAGCAACCGCCTTTGTGCCACCCATCTTTGTAATGAGTGCGACCACACCACCGATACAAAGCACTTGAAGTAAAATTCCTGAATCAGTCTTATCAGCCATTGATTCAACGACTCTTGAAACGATACCTGTAAAGCCTTTTACGATACCCATAAAGATGTTTTCATTGATGATATTTATGAGAAACGTTCCACTAAAAACACCTATAAATAGCGACAAAATGACGTCTTTTGTGATAAAAGCAAGTGCTATTGCCACAACAGGCGGTATAAGCGTGAATACGCCGTAAATTTCAGCGTTTCTCTTTGCCACTTCTGGATCGACACCAAAAAGCGCAACGCTAAAAAAAAGTAATAATAAAATTTGTCTCACAAGAACTCCTTAAAATTTTTCTATCGCAAGTCCAGCCCAAGTCTGCGTATTTGCCATGACTTCGACTCTATTTATATTGACACTTCCGGGCATATTTAGACAATTTACCAAAATAGTCGCGATATCCTCAGATGTGATGAAATTTGTATTTTCATAAAGACTATCCGCTTTTGCCTTATCTCCTCTAAACCTAACCTCGCTGAATTCAGTCTTGCAAAGCCCTGGCTCAATGTTTGTTACCCTGATATTTGTGCCGACCAGATCGTTTCTTAAATTTAAACTAAACTGCTTTACAAAAGCCTTTGTAGCACCGTAAACGTTACTTCCTGGATATGGCCATGAGCCAGCTGTCGAGCCTAGGTTAAATATATAGCCCTTTCCTTGTTTATAAAGTAGCGGCAAAACAGCCTTTGTCGAGTAGATAAGACCCTTGACGTTGGTGTCTATCATCGCCTCAAAGTCCTCTACCTTCGCATCTATCGTCTTTTCAAGTCCAAGTGCCATACCAGCGTTGTTTACAAGCACTTCGATATCCTTAAATTTATCAGGCAGGCTCTCTACCGCCTTAAAAACAGCCTCTTTGTCGCGTATGTCAGCTATAATGATATGCGTATCACCAAGCTCGCTTGCAAGCTTCTTTAGCCTATCTTCTCGCCTTGCAAGAGCGACTATCTTGTAGCCTTCTTTTGAGAGTCTTCTGGCGATCGCCTCGCCAAATCCAGATGTTGCACCGGTTACAAAAGCTGTCTTTTTCATGATTTTTCCTAATTGAAATTTGGTTTTAAGCCCAAATTTTCTAAAAATTTGATCGTCTTTTCGTTTTGTTCTTTCAAGGCATAGTCAAGTGCGTTAAATCCCGCATCATCAGTGGCATTAATATCAGCACCGTTATCCATCAAAAGCTTTAAAATTTCTGGCGTTGCGTGAGCTCCTGCATGCATAAAAACACTTCTATTTGTGTGTTCTAGACCGCATGTATCTTCAACTTGCGTCATACCCAAATTTATCATATTCATCTTGGCATTTTCGTCTATGTAGCTCTCGTTTGCATTGGCACCATTTTTTAGCAAAAGCTCACAAAGTGGCTTATCGCTAAACTGCACAGCATAGAAAAGTACGCTTTTTCCAAAGAAATTTTTGTGATTTACATCGGCTTTATTTGCAAGTAAAATTTTTACGTTTTCTATATTTTTTAAAGCAAAAAATAGCGGCGTCTCATCGCCCAAATTCACATCGGCCCCGCGCCTTATGATCTCTTTTACCATATCGCTACTTTTTTCGTTTAAAAGAGCGATATTAAGCAAATTTGTAAGCTCAGCGGTACTGAAATTTTTTGAGTAAAGTAAATTTGCCAGCTCATCGGAATTTATCCTTTGAGCCA
Source organism: Campylobacter concisus (assembly GCF_003048535.1). NCBI lineage: Bacteria > Pseudomonadati > Campylobacterota > Epsilonproteobacteria > Campylobacterales > Campylobacteraceae > Campylobacter > Campylobacter concisus. The sequence goes on from NZ_PIRQ01000003.1 coordinate 15,614, forward strand.
TTATATTTTGCTCAGGTGTTAAAATTTTAGCTTTATTTACACTTTTACCGACACCAAAAGTCAAAAACTCATTTACCACGCTAGTTGCGTAGTAAGCGGCACTTGGCGTATCAAGTCCAAGGCTTTCATAAAATTTCACAAGCGGAGTTTGAGCGTTTTTGTAAGCTTCTGTAAATTTTTTATATTTTAAAAAATTAAATAAGCTCTCGTTTGCCCAGTATCTAAGATACTCCATTCTAGCGTCTTTTTCACCCTCTGCAATCTCTGGCTTTGCAAGCTCTTTTTGATAAAGCTCAGGTGCGAATGATGCTTTTAGCAAAAGCCATCTAAGCTTGTTTAAATTTTCTTTATAAACTCTATCACCAACGCAACTTTGAGACTCACTTCTCACAGCCACACTCGCATCAAAAAGCTCTTTTACCTCTTTTAAATTTAAAAGCGAACCATCACAGTAAAATAGCCCTTCATTCGTATAAGCAAGATCATTTGGAGTAGTTTTAAAGCTCTCTTTTTTGGCAAGATCACTGCACTCTAAAGCGTGTAAATTTATAAAAGAACAAACGCTAAAAAAGAGAAAAAAAACTACTTTTTTCATCAAAGCTCCTTAAAATTTCGCGATATTGTAACAAATTTATATGCTAAACTCGCTTATTTCATTAAAATTTAGATATTTATAAATTTCATCTTTATTTAAGCTAAGGCTATCTTTTACTATCTTTTTATATTCATCTACACTTGGTAAACGCCCAAGTAGCGCACAAACAGCGGCTAGCTCAGCACTTCCTAGATAAACCTTTGCCCCCATGCCCATTCTGTTGTCAAAATTTCTTGTCGAGGTCGAAAAAACAACGGCATTATCGTTTACTCTTGCTTGATTACCCATACAAAGCGAGCAGCCTGGTACCTCTGTCCTTGCATTTAATCTTTTAAAAATTTCATAAACGCCTTCATCTTCAAGTGTGCTTTTATCCATCTTTGTCGGCGGTGCTATCCAAAGCCTAGTTGTAAGCCTGCTCTCATGCTCTAAAATTCTAGCAAGTGCCCTGTAATGGCCGATATTTGTCATGCAGCTTCCCACAAAAACTTCATCTATTTTATGCACTCTTTTATTATCAGCCAAAATTTCACTTAGCGTCGCCACATCATCTGGATCATTTGGACAAGCCAAAATCGGCTCATCTATCTGAGCTAGATCGATCTCCAAAATTTCAGCGTAGCTTGCGTCCTTGTCGGCTCTTAAAAGTGTTGGATTTTCTAGCCATTTTTGCATTTTTTCTTTTCGTCTAAGCAGAGTCTCGCGGCTCTCATAACCAGCTTTTATCATTGCATCAATTAGCGCAACATTTGAGCGAACATACTCCACGACACTATCAACGCTTAAATTTACCACGCAGGCCGCAGCCGAGCGTTCAGCCGAAGCGTCACTTAGTTCAAACGCCTGCTCTACTTTTAAGTTCTCAAGCCCTTCTATCTCTAAAATTTTACCCGCAAAAACATTCTTTTTGTTTTTCTTTTCAACGCTTAAAAGTCCTTTTTTGATCGCAAAATACGGTATCGCATTTACAAGATCCCTAAGCGTCACGCCCTCTTTTAGCTCGCCTTTAAATTTGATCAAAACCGACTCTGGCATATTTAGTGGCATCATTCCAAGTACCGCTGCAAACGCCACTAGACCACTTCCAGCTGGAAAACTAATGCCGATAGGAAATCTCGTATGACTATCGCCGCCAGTACCCACCGTATCAGGTAGTACCATGCGGTTTAGCCACGAGTGGATGACGCCATCGCCTGGCTTTAGACTCACACCGCCACGTAAATTTATAAATTTTGGCAAACTCTCATGCATCACAAGATCACTTGGCTTTGGGTAAGCGGCCGTATGGCAGAAGCTTTGCAAAACAAAATCCGCGCCAAAACTAAGGCTAGCAAGCTCTTTTATCTCATCTCTAGTCATCGGCCCAGTCGTATCTTGTGAGCCAACAGTTAAAATTTCTGGCTCCACATAAGCCCCGGCTCTAACGCCAGCTACACCACAAGCCTTGCCAACCATCTTTTGAGCCAGCGTGTAGCCACCACCCTGTTCTTTTGGCTGATCTGGCTTTATAAAAATTTGCTCATCGCCAAGCCCCAAGACCTCTCTGGCCTTTTTGGTCACTTGACGTCCTATCATAAGCGGTATCCTACCACCTGCTCTTATCTCATCACTTAGAGTATTTGGGTTTAGTCTGAAATTTGCCACGAGTTTTTTCTCAGTGCCTGCAAGCTTATAAATTTCGCCTTTAAATGGATAAATTTCTATCTCATCGCCCATCTCAAGCTCATTTACGTTTGCAACTATCGGCAGTGCACCGCTATCTTCAGCGGTATTAAAAAATATCGGAGCTATGGTAGTGCCGATCACGATGCCGCCCGTTTTTTTATTTGGCACGCCCTCGATCTCATCGCCAAGATGCCACTGGATCGAGTTTATACCGCTCTTTCTGCTGCTGCCAGTACCGACCACATCGCCAACATAAGCCACTTTTTTACCACGAGTTTTAAGTTCTTTTAAAATTTCTAGACCCTCAGGCATCTTTTTAACAAGCATTGCTTTTGCGTGAAGTGGTATGTCGGCCCTTGTATAGGCCTCACTCGCTGGACTTAGGTCGTCAGTATTTGTCTCACCAGGTACTTTAAAAACGCCTGCGTTTATACAGGTTTCGATTGGCTTTTTATGCGTAAACCACTCTGCGTTCGCCCAAGAAGCAAGCACCTCTTTTGCAAATTTATTGTTGCTACTTAGCTTTGCGATCTCGTCAAAATATTCATGCACTAGGATGATATTTTTTAGCTCATTTGCCGCGGCACGCGCAATATTTTCATCGCTATTTTTTAGAGCTCGCACCAAAATTTCCACGTTATATCCGCCAAGCATCTTGCCTAAAATTTTAATAGCACGCATAGCGTCAAGGCCGTTAACAGCAAGCCCATCTATCACTTCGCCAAGAAAGTTCGCCTTTATCTTCGCTGCGTCATCAACGCCGGGATTGATACGAGTTTCAAGCAAACTTATAAGAAATTTTAGCTCGTTTTGCGCCTTTTCGTCGCCACTAGACTTGCTGGCAAGCTTTATTAGCTCACAAACTTCACTTGTTTGCTTGGCATTTAGCGCAAGCGGTGGCACGCCCTCTTTTTCTCGCTCGCTCACGTGTTTTTCGTAGTCGGTAAAAAAGCTCATGAAATTCCTTTGTGGTTTTTGCTCGTTATTTTTAGTCTAAAATCGCTAGTTTTGCTTGCATTTTATCAAAAAGCAAAACAAACTAAAGTAAAATTTGCCCAAAATTTCAAATTTCAAGGAGCAAATGTGTCAAAAGCTTATCTAAAATCGCCTATCGGAATTTTGGAGATCATCGCTAGCGAAAATGGAATTTATGAGATAAATTTTGTAGATAAATTTGAAAAAATAGCGGTAAAAGATGAAAATTTAAAGCTTTGCTTGAATGAGCTAGAGGCTTATTTTAATGGCAAGCTTAAAGAATTTAGCGTAAGGCTTGATATAAAAACAACTAATTTTAGAGCAAAAATTTACGAGGCTTTACAAAAAGTACCATACGGAGAAACGACCACATACGCGGCCCTAGCACTTGCCGTAGGTCACAAAAATGCCTACCGAGCAGCAGGCTCAGCCAATGCTAAAAATCCAGTGCCTATCATCGTCCCTTGTCACAGAGTGCTAGCTAGCAGTGGGCTTGGCGGATACTCGGGCGGCGAGGGCTTGCCAACTAAAATTTGGCTTTTAGAGCATGAAGCAAAGCATAAATAGCTAAAAATTTACAGCAAAATAAAAGTCCGGCAAATTTTAAAATTTACAAGCGAACATTTTTAAAATTTATCAGAGTATTTGAAACGCGTGAAGTGCTTTAGCGCCATTGTATACATCTTAAACATGAGTGATTTAGCAGATTTAAAAAAAAGGAAGATAAGAGAGCAGCCTCGTAATTTGAGTCCTCTTGTCTCTCTTTTGAATAAAAAAGGAATTTACAAATTTAATCAAGCTGTCTTTACAAATTTTAAAACTTCATTCACTCGCAAGAGCTGACTACTAAAATCTGAATTCACTTACCGCTTAGTTCAAATTTTAGAGCCGAAATTACTCGTTCATGAAATTTTAAAATTTACTTGACACTCACTTGATTTAACAAAGCAAATTTACAAATTTTAAAACCTTACACAATCGCCTTAGCAACTTACCAAAATTCAGGTCTCGCTATTTGCTTGCTACTGAATTTGGAAGCGTGATATGCTCGCTCATAAATTTTAAAATTTGTTTTCTCTAGTGTGCTGCATGTGTTTATATTGTTTAAATTATTAATTGCTTTTATGCGTTATATGGCTTTTTATTTGGATTTTACAATCGTCAAAATTTATAAATTTTCCTAGCCCCGAGTGAGAGAAAATGGGGCTAGAGTAAGGATTATTTTTTAGCTACAAGAGCGTTTTTTAGCACATCATCGATCGTATTTACTGCGATGATCTTCATATCAGCTTTTACTTCAGTTGGGATATCGACAAGATCGCGGTCGTAGTTTTTGCGAGGTATCAGAGCTGTTTTGATGCCAGCTTTGTGTGCGGCAATGAGCTTCTCTTTTAGACCACCGATCGGCAACACCCTACCAGTTAGCGTAATCTCACCAGTCATTGCTATGTCGTGTCTTACCTTTGTATCGGTTAGTATCGATGCGATCGCAGTTGCCATCGTGATGCCAGCACTTGGGCCGTCTTTTGGTACAGCGCCCTCTGGTACGTGTAAGTGAAGATCATAGCGTCTATAAACATCGCTAGCTTCGAGCTTACGCTTATCGTCATCTAATTTTGGCACGATTGTCATAGGCACTTTTAGTTTCTTGTTGTCTATTAGCACTTTAACGACGCTAAATGCGATGTGAGCGCTCTCTTTCATCACGTCACCTAGCTGGCCGGTGATCTGCATATTGCCTTTACCTTGGATCCTGATAGCCTCGATCCTTAGTACGTCACCACCAACACTAGTCCACGCAAGGCCATTTACTAGACCTATCTGATCTTTTTTATCTGCCGGCTCGATCTCATAGACCTTTTTCTCTAAAAATTCTTTTAAATTTTTAGCCGTGACGCTGATCTTGCCTTCGTTCTTTTTGGTGAGGATATTTTTGGCGACTTTTCTTAGTATATCAGCGATCCTGCGGCGTAAATTTCGCACACCACTCTCTCTTGTGTAGTCGCTGATGATTAGCTCAAGTGCCTCTTTGCTGATGTTCACATCACTTGGTTTTAGCCCGTGCTTTTTAAGCTCCTGAGGCAAGAGATATTTTTTAGCGATCTCAAATTTCTCTTGTGGGGTGTATGAGCTAAGCTCGATAAACTCCATCCTGTCGCGAAGTGCGGCCGGGATCATGCTCACGTCATTTGCTGTGGCGATGAAGATGATCTTGCTAAGATCGATGTTAAAATTTAGGTAGTAGTCTCTAAATTTATTATTTTGCTCGGGATCTAAAATTTCAAGTAAAACCGCAGTCGGATCGCCTCTGTAGCTTCTGCCAACCTTGTCGATCTCGTCTAAAACAACCACTGGGTTCATCTGCTTGGCTTCTATGAGCCCTTGCACGATGCGGCCTGGCATAGCGCCTATATAGGTGCGGCGATGACCTCTTAGCTCGTTTACGTCCTCAAGTCCGCCAAGTGCGATCCTAACTAGTTCGCGCTTTAACGCCTTTGCGATCGAGTTTGCAAGGCTTGTTTTGCCTACGCCTGGAGGGCCTGCAAAGCATAAAATGGCGCCGTTATTTACCTTTTCGCCAACACCTCTAAGCTCCAAAAGCTCACGCAAGGCAAAATACTCTTCGATGCGCTCTTTTGGCTTCTCTAAGCTGTAGTGATCGGCATTTAGGTGCTTGCTCACTTCAGCGATAGATGATTTTTTCTTAGCTACATTTTCAAATGGTATCTCAAGTACCCAATCAAGATAGCTTTGCAAAGTGTTTGCATCAGCTGAGTCTGGGTGCATACGCGAAAGCTTATCTATTTGTTTTTTGATCTCTTTGTAAGCGTCCTCGGCCATAAATTTCTTCTTCGCATCAAGCTTTTTGCGGTACTCTTCAAGCTCCTCTTCACGGCTCGTGTCCGCTCCAAGTTCGGCTTGGATTTGCTTTAACTGCTCTTTTAAAAAGTACTCTTTATTTGTCTTATCGATCTTTGAATGGACTTTATTTTTTATCTCTTTTTGAAGTTTATTTGCCTCGATCTCTTCGATGACGTAGTCAATTAGTTTTAGCAAGCGCTGCTCTAAATTTTCCTCGACAAAAAAACTATATGCGATCTGTTTTTTTAAGCGAAGTGCACTTGAAACTAGGTCACAAACCCTGATCGCTTCAGCACTCTCTTCGATAGTCTTTAAAAGATCAGGTGGAAAAAAGTGGCTAAACTGCGAAAGCTCTCTTACTTTTTCTCTTAAAACCACGATGAGAGCGTCAGTTTTGACCTGCGATGGGCGCTTTACGTGGAGCATATCGACAATGCCACGGAGCGGATTTATGCCTGATTGTTTTAAAATTTTACCTTTATCTATGCCTTGAAATAAAACTTTTACACGTCCATCAGGTAGTGGCACACGGCGCATTATCGTGCCGATCACACCAGCATCATAGATACCATCAAAGTCTCTAGCGCCGTCTTGCTGAGGCTTTGTAGGCACCACAAGGATCGGAGTCTCTTCTTGTATGGCAAGTTCGAGTGCCTTTAAATTTTCATCATCGCTTAAAAAAAGCGGAGTTATCATAAATGGATATAAAAATAGCTCATCCTCAACGATGATGGGAATTTCGGTTGGGAAGCCTTTATTTTCGTTTATTTGCAAAATTTCTCCTATTCAAACAGTTTTCTATACCATGCTACATCAGGTTTGATAAGATCTGAGTTTTTAAACGGCGACTCTTCAAGTTTTTGCTCGTAAATTTTAGCCGAAACGTCACGACCAGTCCTATTGTAAAGATCGGCTATTTGCATATCTAAAAAGTAAAGTGCGAGCTTAAATTTTATAAGCATTGTCTCGATCAATGGCTTATATTCAGTACTTGGATACATATAAAGAAATTTCTCGATCTCTGTTACGCTATCTTCCATAAGCTTTTGGTTGCGGTTTGGCTGAGTGAATGAGTCAAAATTTGCTTTTATCTTTAGATACTGAGCAAACTCTGTTTTTGGGCCGTTATCGCCATATCTTTTGATGTATTCGTCAAGATAGTGATTTGCCATTAGATACTCTTCGTCATTTGCATGAGCTTGAGCAAGAATTAATAAAATTTGCTCCAAAAGTGGGCTTGCCACATGTTCGCTTGCCATTGAAACATAGTGTTTATCGGCCGCTTCAAGATCACCGTCTTTTATATCGGCGATAACCTGAGCATACCACTCATCAGGAGTTAGATTATAAAGCTCAGTATATTTTTCAGCACAACCACTAAAAAGCCCTAAAAGAGCTACAACTGCTAGAAATTTAGAAAATCTTTTCATGCTTTTCCTTAAAAAGTTTAAATCCTCGTATTCTACATTTTTTGCTATTATTTTTGTATAAATTTTTTAAAACTATGATAAAATACGGCAACTTTACAAAATAGGAGTTAGTATGATTTTTAGTGTTAAAAGCCCTATTTTAGGCTTTGAGCATATCAAAACGATGGAGTTAATTGAACTTGATAAATTTTTTGTTAAGCTAGCAAGCAAAGATGATGAGACATCTTTTACAATGATAAATCCTTTTGCATTAAGAAGCTACGAATTCGATATTCCAAGCTATTATGAAGATCTTATGGAGATTAAAGAAAGCTCTCAACTTAGAATTTATAACATTATCGTTGTTGCACTCCCGCTTGAAAAATCAACTGTAAATTTTATAGCTCCTATCGTTTGCAATATGGACAATATGACCTTATCCCAAGTTGTTTTAGACATTGCCAAATATCCTCAGTACGGGCAAGCTGAAATGATAGAAAATTTTATACAAAAATAGTAGCTAAAAGCTTTTAAAAATCTAAGGAGAGATTTTTTATTGTTATTTAGAGGATTTGTTGTGAAGATAGCATACTTACTCTGTTTTATTGTCACGTTTGGTTTTTGTGCACCCAGAGCTTGTACAACAGCAGAAGCAGCATCTATTGGTTGTAGTGGAGCAAATTATTCTTGCTTTATAGACGCTGAAGAGTATCAAGACAACTCTTCTAAAAATATCCCACATTGCATAAGAAAATCTGATAGAACCTGGACGATAGATACCAATAGCTTTTCTTCAGGCTTAGCACAAGATCACTATCATATTTACGTTGAGCAATTTTCTCCATGGAATCAACGATCATTAATAGGTATGTGGGATGATCACTCTAAAGGCTTAAGACAAAGATCAATAAATGGAAATCTAAATACCAGAGTAAATGGAGATATAGCTACCATTGGTGCTACTATTATGATTCCACAATACGCTGGATATAATTTTGTTCCAGATCCATCTAACGTAACAAGAACATCATCTACAGCCGATAGAATATTTTTAGATACTGGTAATTTTTCGCCTAGCAATTACACACTTTGTCAAACAACATATATTTATAATCCTAGCAAGCATCCTTATTGTAAAAATTCATCCTCTTCCACATTTGATTTTAGTGAGAAAAATACCTTTATACAAAATAATTTAAAAGGTAAAAACGTAGTCTATGGCAGGCTTTATTGGGGTGGCTCTCTTTATCAAAACTGGGCCATAAAAAATCTTGGGTCAAATTTATATGTAAGTGCCTTAAATTACATAAAAGGATATAGCAGGATTGATTTTAAAGCTCCTGGAAAAAATGTAATCACAATAGATGCTGATCCAAAAGATGTTTTTTGGTTTGGCTCATTTAGTGAGTATAAACCAAAATCAATGACTCTTGAATCATATAATCAAAACGAGTCTAATAGCTACTATGTAAAGGCTGGAATAAACTACCAATATGTAGCAAGTGCCGATGTAACAGATATAGTTAGAGATTCTCTTGGTACTAGTGAGTCAGATAGGACATTTTATGCTGGCAATATCAGATCCACTACGATTCCCTTTAGTGATGAATTTATAGACCCAAATGATGGCATATATAAGGTAAACAACTCTACTAATAGAAAACTAAAAAAAACATACGGCACACTGCTGTTTTCGCCAGTCCAAGGACAAAATGGCTACTGGATACAATCCATCGCACCACAATTTGCAGCTTGGAGCTTGGTTATCATTTATGACTTTGATGATAAAACTGCCGCAGCAAACAATATAGAGCCAAAGCTTGTTAGTATATTTGATGGGCTAGAAAGACTTGCAGCAGACTGGATGAAGTCAAGCGATCCATTTGGTACTGTAAAGAGCTCAACCATAGATGTAAAATTTGAAAATATCTACACACCAAAAGCAGGAAATATAGATGCTTCGCTCACAATGTTTTCATTTGGCGGCAAGCCAGAAACAAAAGGTGAAGATATCAAGATAAAAAAAGGTGGTAGCTATCAGAGTATTACCAGCGGATATAACGCACAAGGTGATCAGTTTAACTCTACTATGACAAAATTTGGACAACTTATAAATCCAGGTAAAAAATTTCACTCTCAAGCAGACTTAGATATATTCGATATATCAGACAAAATGTCATATGCTCAAAAAGAAGCGGATATAAAATTTACAGTTACGACGATTAAAAGCTCAGGCGGTGCTAATGTCGTAAGTGCTGACCGTATAAATTTAGCACTAGTTGGCTTTTCTTCTCGTATATATAAACCAGATGTTTGCTATATGGAGTATATTTATGCAAAAAAACCTAGCGATAGTACTTTTACAAAGGTGCAAGAAAATACTCCAACAGTAGTGCCAGCAAATACTATTTTAAAAACTTTCGTTGAAGTTACAAACAATACTAATGAAGCTGCCCAAGACTTTGCGCTAAAAGCTACAATAGATCCAAGTCAAATTTATAATCCAAACTCAACTTACATATACGCAGATAAAGCATCGCAAGGACCTAGTGATCTGCTTACTATGTCAGGACAGGTACACTATAGCGACAACACAGGCTTGCAGCAATTAAGCGGAAATGACTTAACTTTTTATTTAGGACAAGGTGCGGCTGCAAATAAGGGTGGAGAAATGCTAATTCATCAAGGCAACTACGCTTATGCCATATATGAAACAACCCTTAAGTCTAAATTTGAGCCAAATAGTTACAAAGCCACAGTTGCAAATGCTGATATAAATTTACAGCCCTATGACACATATATAAGAAGATGTAGCAATCAAAATTACAACATTACTTTAGGCGTTAGTGCCAGTCCAAATAATTTCGTCGCAAGCAATAGACAAGACGATGGCTCGGCAACTTTTAAAACTAAATTTAAAAATAGACTTCTAACCAAAATCGTTTCTACGCCATTTAATGTCTATATCACAAACTATGATACAGATGGCAACAAAAAAGTACCAGATGCCCCAGTAGATGTAAAAGTAGAGTTGGTCGAGTCTTGCAGTGCTCCAACAAATTTATATGAACAAGATATAACTTTTAATGGCGTAACTGATATTTTGTTGTCAGGCATTAGTATTGATAGAGCCTATAAAAGCGTAAAATTTAGAATTTCTCATCTTGATCCAGTGACAAATACTACAAAGGTTGAATGCGAAAAATTAGATGATTTTGCTATAAGACCAAGTCACTTTAGGCTATGGGATACTGACAAGAATACGATCAATAATAACAATGTTTTAATAGGCGGCAAAGTTTATAATAACATTGCTCTTGCAGCTATGAAACCTCTTGATAGTGGCTTAGCAAATGGTTATACAAATAACATAAGTGGCTCAAATGGAGAGATAAAACTTGTACCAGCATATAGTGCGACTTGTGATCCTAGCATTATAGAAAGTGAGAACAAACTAAGCGTAGATTTTAACGATCCAAATAAAGCATTGGGTAAAATTTTCCGTCACACATCAAGTGGACCTGTTGGCTTTTCTTACTCAGATATAGGCGATACATATTTTTATGTATTGGACAAAGACTATACAACAACTGATCAACATACGCCATCAAGAGCTGATGATTGTGTAAAAAACTCAATTAGCAACGATCCGTCACAAGATACTGCTCAAGAAGGAAGGATCGGATGCAGCATAAAGCTGGAAGGTAATAGAGATTATCTATTTAGGCCAAAAGATATACAAATAAGTAAGTTAAAGATAACAAAAGACAACGATATAACATACCTTGATAATGAAGGCATACAAAAAGCAAAGCTTGACTTTGAAGTAACTGCTAGGCTGTTTAACGATGACCCTGCAAAGCTTTATAATGAAGATTGCTATGCAAAAAATATGAACTTTGATATAAAGCTAGACAGAGTTCCTTTAAATTTTACAGATAATGATGGCAATGCCGGTACATTAGCAAAAGCAAATGAAGAAATTTTATTTTTTGAAATTCCTGGCTCAAACACTAGAAAAGCAATAGATCCAAGTGCTACAAAATCAACATTTTATGTAGAGAAAAATACTTTTGTAAATGGCGTAGGCAAAGGTGAAGTATATTTTAATTTTGAAAGAAAAGTAAATCATGCCAAAAATCCTTTTACTATTTCAAGTAATGATTTTAGTTTTAGTGGCATGTCAGATAGTACCGATACAGTAAAAAAATATGAAAAACCAACAACAGAAACAACAGCAAAATTTTACTTTGGTAGGGTTTATGCACCATTTTATGAAGGGCTTTATAGCGGTTTTTATGCCAAAATTTATTATGGTGCCTACTGCGATGGATGCAATAAAAATATCTATATGAAAGATAATGGCAAACTATGGCAAGACTTTCCAGCTGCACCATTTTGGGCTACCAATCCAAAACATAGCGCAGGAGTACTTAACTATCATGACTTTAGCTTTACAAACACTTACAGCGGTACTGTTTTAAGAAATGATGTAAGTAACATAAGCAATGGTGAGCAAATAATTTTTATAAGAAACCATTCGGCAGTTACTGATGTGGCTAAAATGAGAGCACCTAGTTGGCTTCTTTATAGTGAATTTGATGAGAAACCTGAAACAAATAATTTCAATCTAAATTTTCTAGTACCAAATGGCGAATGGGCTGGTAAAGTCCTAAAAAGCAATAACATAGAAGATAAGACAAGCGGTGCAGTTGGAGGTTTTATAGGAGTAAAATCAAATAGTGATAGTAGCCTAGATATAAGCGATAAGACAAACAGGAGAATAGAGTGGTAAAAAGAGGTGGCTTTTCATTGATAGAGCTTATCTTGTCAGTGCTTGTAGTAGCCATAGTAAGTGCAAGCTTGCCACTAGCGGTAAGAACTACTTCAAATTTAAGTGAGCAGTCCTTAATGCAAGAAGGACTAATGAATGCTAAAACCTATATGTCATTAATATTAAAAGCACCATTTAGTGATCAAGTCTTAATAGCCGGTAAAAATACCATGCCATCATCTATAACCACTCAAGAGGCTATAATTTTTCCTCTTATTATCTGCGACCAAGGGGCAAATCCAGATTTTTATGAAAAAAGTGGTGTAAAAGGAGAAGGACATAGGATACTTGCATATCCGGTACAAAATTCATCTGCATGTGCCACAAGGCCTAGTGATTCAAAGCTTCCAGAATCAATCAAAAGCGTAAATTTTAAAGTAAAATCTATCAAAAATTTCAATACCCAAAAATCCATCTCGCCAACTGCTAGCACTACCAAACGCGACTTTATCATAGATACAGAGACGACTCCAACCATAACAAATGGAGCTGATAAATTTGTAGTTAGCACTCCTTTAAATGATAGTGACGTTTTACAGATAAAGCTAGATACGACTATGAAAACTACAAAAGAGAGCAAAAGCGTACTTTATGGATATGCCTTTAACATAGGTGAAAGTAGCACTCTAAGTGTAAAAGAATGGAAATGAAAAGAACAAGAAAAGCTTTTACATTAATTGAGCTAATAATAGTCATCACCGTACTTGGCGTTATCTCACTTATGAGCTTTAACACGCTTATGAATTTATATCAAAACTATTTTCAAAGCAAAGTAATAAACGAACTAGAAACACAAAGCGAAATCGCTCTAGAGCAAATTTCAATGCTGCTTAGCCACAGAATCAAACAAAGCGTTATCGCTAGGAAAAAAAATGGAGATTACCTAGCTCTAAATGATAGTGGCGTAAATCTAAGTAGCGACTTTGAAATTTTAGAATTTATCCCAGCTGCTTATGAGCTATTTGATGGCATAAACGAATATAAAGGAGATGATACTAACGGAGATCCTATCATCGAAGAAGGCATATATAGCGGATATGTAGATCTTGCAAATAGCTCTGTTGCAAATGGATTAAAAAGTCCTGGGAGCAAATTTAATGATGCTTTTAGAAACGGCATAATGGACTTGACCTGCGAAAATGATAGCAATGAAGAAGATGTAAATAGTGGCTCTAGGTGCATAAACGCCAATAATGAAAATGGTGGTTTAGTAGCGATATTTTCTAGCATACTTTATAGAGTTGGTAGTAGCTTTGGCTATCAAGAAAATTTAGACCAAAGGCACTTAGATATCGCAAAAGTTGGCATACAATCAATCGACACGCTTAAGATTTCAAGTGATTTTAAAAATAAAAAAATTTCAGAACAGTATAAGCTAGCTTACACAGCCATTGCCATAGCGCCAGCTGAGCAAAGTGCCGAGGATATACAAAATGGCTCTTTTGACCTTAAAATTTACTACAATTATAGGCCATGGCTAAATGAAAGCTTTAAAAAATTTAGCTCAACATCCACAAAGGATATCAAAGCCGAAAATGCAACACTAGCTAAACACGTAACAAGATTTGTCTTCACGGAAAAAAATGGTGTCATCGCGCTAAAGCTTTGCCTTAAAGCAGAAAAATCAGAAATAACCATTTGCAAGTCAAAGGCGGTTTATTAATGAGAAAAGGATTTACATTAATAGCAGCGATATTTTTTCTAGTTGTGGCAGCTTCTATCAGCACTCTTGCTCTTTCGATAGCCAGCACATCAGCCAGACAAAGCAGTGAAATTTATCTAAGAGAGCAAGCACAACTCGTTGCTCAAGCAGCAGCAGAGTATGCGATGTTTGAAATTTTTAGAACTGATTTCTCAAACAAATGCTTAGATAAAGTAAATGGAGATTTTAACGATATGTTCGACTTTAAAGTAAAAATAACTTACTTTGGCGATATCGGTATATGCACTCCACCGACCATTATGCCAGGAACAAACGGAGTCGCAAGTACTGGCAACATGATCTTTGATGTTTTTGTAACATCAAAAGATAAAAAAACGCCAAATCCTATAAATTTTCACAAACGAACTCTTCAGAAACTTTAAAATTTTATAAAGATTTTAGTTTAATTTGTTTTTAGTTTTAGCGTGTTATAATCATCTTACTTTCTATAAAGGAGATTACGATGAACATAAGCATTGTAGGAAAACAATTTGAGCTAACAGAGCCAATCAAAAACTATATCCAAGACGCTTTTGATACGCTTGGTAAATACAATCTTGATATCATCTCAGCAAGATGTGTTGTAGCAGCCGATGAAAAACAAGGTAAGAAAGGTTTTAATGCAGAATTTTCTCTAAATATGGCCCATAAAGACACCATAGTCGTTCGCCAAAAAGATAAAGACCTTTACGCTGCGATCGATCTTGCTATCGAAAAAGCATCAAAAGTTTTAAGAAGAGAGCATGATAAGAAATTTACCGTAAAAGGCAAGGCTGACGATAAAGAATTTCGCTCAAGAATAGGCGAAGAAAAGATCGAAGGTGTCGAGGAGATCGTGCCTATGGAGCTTGAAATTTATAAACCACTTGAGGTAGAAGAGGCACTTGATAAACTAAAATCAAGCGATAAACAATTTTACGTATTTAATGACGTTGACGCAAAAATGCGTGTGATCTACAAAAGAACAGACGGAACTTTTGGTCTTTACTAAAAATAGGGGCAGCTTTGCCCCTAAAATTTATGCTAATTCACTATAAATTTTCTTTCTGAAATCCAAGAAACCCTGTTACAAAAACTGCTACGCCAGCAAATGGCTTTAAATTTTCAAAAATAGAATAGAGATATCCTTGCATAAGATAGATCTAGATACAAGAAGACTTCCCTGTAAGCCATTTTAAGAAGATCTTAGCGAACTAAATTAGGTCACAACCGATGAATGGCAAGGCAAAGAAGCACGTGCCATGAAAAAGGAGTGGATACTTTCCCTAAAAAATGAGTGCGAATACCAAAGCGTGGCATTTTATTTTATGGGCTGGGGAAGCATAGACGAAAACGGCAAATGTCGCAACAGAGCAAACGAGCTAAAAACGCTTGATGGCGTCAGGTATAAAGAATTTCCAAAGATAAAAGAGAGACAAGGCTCTCTTTTTGATTTTTAAAATATCCAATAATCAAAACAAAAAATAATCGCTAAGTTATTTCTCTAAATTTTCACTAACCTTTGGTGTAAAGGCCTTGTTTATCTTTCTTATCCAAATGATTAGCGAGATAAATAAGATAAAGTAAAATACATAGCTAGCTACCGGCCAACTAGTATCATTGCAGTTTTCTTTTAGCGATATAATATTTCTAAACTCTTGAAGCATAGAAATTCTATATCCATAATATTTTACAGTAACGTTTTTATCGCTATTTGCAAAGCCTTGAGCCTTGGCTTGTACATCAGCTGAGTTAAATTTAAAATAAAACGGAAATCCCCATGCGGTATCTTCATTTCTATAAGCCATGACTTTATTTGGATTATTAGAATCTTTAGTATAGATAAGATAAATATCTCTAGTAAGGCCATCAGCTGGATTTTTAGCATCGATGATACCATCTTTGTCCATACGTTTGAGATCGCTACCTGTGATTTGTACATTTGCATAATGTGGAAATGAATAATCAACTACAAGAGCTAAAAAAGAGTGTAAGAGTACAATAAAAATAACGCAAATTCTTTTAAAAAATGTAATCATTTCTTTCCTTTTAAATTTGCGTTATTTTATGAAAAGATAGCTTAATAAAGGGGCAAAATGCCCCTTTAATTTTAAGCTTTTTTATTAAGCATAAATTTTAGAAGTTGTGCAAGGAAGCTGATTCCACCGATTATTAAAATCGTATCACCAATCATTCTTACCCATCTTAAATTTTGTAAGTGTGATTGTTGTAAAAGCTCAGCGCTTCTTGCATACCACATACCATGCTCTAGGCTTGCAAATGCTTGATAAATTCCTATTGGAAGTAGTGAAAGCACGATCATTAGCATAAGGCCTATATTTAAGCCCCAAAAACCTACTTTCATAAGTTTCTCGTCAAATTCTTGACCTTTGAACAGATAAGTAGCTACTAGCCAAACAAATCCAAGTGCTAAAAATCCATAAACACCAAATAGCGCAGCATGTCCGTGAACTGGAGTCGTATTTAGGCCTTGGATATAAAATAGTGAAATTGGAGGATTGATTAAAAATCCAAATACACCAGCACCTAGCATATTCCAGAAAGCAACTGCGATAAAGCAGTAAAGTGGCCATTTTAATGTCTTAGCCCAAGTTTGAGCAAACTGAAGTCTATAATGCTCATAAGCTTCAGCACCAAGCAATACAAGAGGAACTACCTCAAGTGCTGAGAAGCTAGCGCCAACTGCCATTATAGGTGTTGTAGTGCCTGCAAAATATAAGTGGTGGAAAGTTCCTGGAATTCCGCCTACTAGGAAAAGTGATGCACTCGCAAGTGTTGAAAATGTAGCAAATCTCTTTGAAACAAGACCAAGACTAACAAACACAAAAGCAAGTGAAGCGGTAGCAAAGACTTCAAAAAAGCCTTCAACCCAAAGGTGTACAACCCACCAGCGCCAGTATTCCATCACTGGAAGTGGGCTTCTTTGGCCGTAAAATAATCCTGCTCCGTAAAATAATCCAACTGCAACAGCTGAAGCTGCGAAGATAGCAAGTAAATTTTTGTCACCTTTGTTCTTAAATCCGCCGATAAATCCGCGAAGTAAAAGTAGCATCCAAATGACAAGACCAACAAATAAAATAATTTGCCAAACACGTCCAAGCTCGATATATTCATATCCTTGGTGTCCAAACCAGAAGCTTAAATTTATAGGCATAATATTTGCGATTGCTAAATACTCGCCAGCAAAACTGCCAACTACAAGGATTAGTAGTGCGTAAAATAATAAATCTACGCCAAGCTTTTGGAATTTTGGATCTTTACCGCCATTTATAATAGGTGCTAGGAAAAGACCGCCTGCTAAAAATCCTGTCGCAATCCAGAAAATACTAGCCTGAATGTGCCATGTTCTAGCAAGTGAATAAGGAATATAAGCTGATAAATTTATACCGTAAAATTCTTGTCCTTCTACTGTATAGTGAGCTGTAAAGCCGCCTATTAAAATTTGGAATGCAAAAAGAGCCAAAGTTACAAAAAGATACTTTTTAAGAGCTTTTTGAGATGGAGTTAGGCTTAATTTACTAAGTGGATCTTCGCTAATAGCTTCCAACTTTTCATCATCTTTTTTGCCATAAAAAGAGCTAAACCAAACAAGAAATCCAATACCAGCAATAAGTATTACAACGCTTGCGATTGACCAAAAGATATTTTCGCTTGTTGGTACATTATCGATTAGTGGCTCATGTGGCCAGTTGTTTGTGTATGTAGCATCGCTGTTAGGTCTGTTTGCTGCGGTTGCCCAGGCTGACCAGAAGAAAAAGTTATTAAGATCATCTCTATCAGAAGCATTTGGAAGAGTATTTTCTTTCATCGCATAAGCTTCTCTTAAAGATTTAAACTTAGGGTCATTTCCAAAAAGTGATGAATACTCTTGGCTTACTTGTTTCATAGCCTTTAATCTATCACTACTAAGTACGATCTTATCGTCTTTTACGCCATTTTCTCGGTACTCTTTTTTAAGTAGAACTTTTAGATTTGCCTTTTGCTCATCATTTAAGTCAGCATATTTTGAGTGGTAAATTTCATCTGCTTTTAACTCTAAAAATATAACTAACTCTTTGTGAAGCCAGTCCGCACTCCAATCAGGTGCTTGATATGCGCCGTGTCCCCAAACAGAGCCAACTTGCATACCTCCTATGCTTTGCCAGGCCTCTTGACCTTTATAGATGCTCTCTTTGTCGATCACGACATTGCCATTCTCATCTGTAAAATTTACAACTGGTGGCGAGCTTCTATAAACCTCAACGCCGTAGTAGCCTAAAATACTAAAGCAAATTACTAGTACTGCAACAAGTGCTAGCCAATACTTTTTGTATTCACGCATTGATTCTCCTTTTTTTAAAAATTTTAAGGCGAAGTTTATCTCATTTTAAAAAAGCAAATAATGACATATGTCAACAAAAGGAGAGAATTTATCCTATTAGATTTATAAGAATTTACAAGATATGCAAATTTTTCATAATGTATATGCAAAATTTACATAGAATTAATATAAATATTATTAATATACATGTTTATACTTCAAAAATAAAGGAAAAAATATGCAAACAAATTTTATGCATAAAGTAACCAAATTTAGCCTTGTTGCTTCACTATTTATGGCTCTTAGTCTAAACGCAGCTGAGTCTGCTAGAAGCATCACAGATATGAAAGGCGTAAAAGTAAGCGTGCCTGAGAAGGTTGAGAAGATCGCAGCACTGTGGAATGCAAACAACGAGATCATCCTAGCACTTGGCGGTATGGATAAGGTTGTAGCCACAACTGATCTGATCAAAAACAACAAGTGGTTTGAGCACGTCTATCCAAAACTTAAAAATTTACCAGCTGCACTAAATGGCAAAGACCTTCAGATCGAAGAGCTTGTTAAACTTGCACCTGACGTTATCATAGTGTATAACAAAAATTTTCAAGATGAACTTATCAAAAATGGCTTTAGCGCGGTAAATTTGATCTTTAGAGACTATCCAGATATGGAGAAAAGCATCTATGCAACAGCTGAAGTCATAGGCACTGATGATGCTAGAAAAAAAGCTGAAAAACTTGCTAATAAAATCCACGATAACTCTGAGTTTGTAACAGCAAGAACAAAAAACATCCCTGACGCTAAACGTCCAAAAGTACTTCACTTGCTTGGTGGCGCAAATTTACTAAAAGTTGATGGCACAAACACTATCCAAAACACTTGGATCAAGCTAGGTGGAGGCGTAAATGCTATCAATACTGAGGGTTTTATGATCGAAGTTAGCGCTGAAGAGATCATCAATGCAAACCCTGATATCATCATCGTTGGCGGCAATGACACAGACGCACAGATCAAAAAGATAAAAGAGCATCCTGCATTCTCTGGCTCAAACGCTGTTAAAAACGGCAAAATTTACGGCAACCCAAAAGGTGTATGGAGCTGGGATAGATATGGTGCTGAAAGCATTCTTCAAATTTTATGGGCAGCAAAAACTATCCAACCAGATCTATTTAAAGATATCGATATGAAAGTAAAAACAAAAGAGTTTTATAAGGAGTTTTTAAATCACGATCTTAGTGACAAAGAGTATGGCTATATCTTAAAAGCTCTAAATCCAGACGGTAGCAGCAAGTAAGATTATGAAAAACACAAATTTTTCGCTAGTTGTTATCTTTTTAGCTCTACTAACGCTTGTTTGCGCCTTTGTCGCACTTGGCGTTGGTAGATTTTACATACCATTTAACGACGTCTTTAGCGTGCTAGCTCACAGCTTTGGCTACGGCGAGGGTGCAGCTAGCAACATCACAAATGTGATAGAAAATTTGCGTATACCTCGTATCATCGCAGCTATCCTTGTTGGAGCCGCTCTTAGCGTGAGCGGTGCTGCCTATCAAGGCGTCTTTAAAAACCAGCTAGTAAGCCCAGATCTCCTAGGCGTATCAGCAGGTGCCTGCGTAGGAGCTGCCACCGCGATCATCTTTGATCTATCGCTATTTTGGGTGCAGGCTTTTGCTTTTGGCTTTGGTCTAGCAGCTGTTGCTATCACTCTAGCCATACCAAAGATGATGGGGCGCACAAGCACGCTCATGCTAGTTCTTTCTGGTATCATCGTAAGCGGCCTCATGGGCTCGATGATCGGCTTTTTAAAATATGTCGCTGATCCTGAAACAAAGCTACCTGACATCGTTTACTGGCAGCTTGGAAGCCTTGCAAAGCTTGATAGCGAAAATTTAAAATTTATAGCCCCAGTGATGATCATCTGCGCCATTTTACTAATCGCCATGAGCTGGCGTATAAATTTACTCTCTCTTGGCGACAAGAGTGCAGCTAGACTTGGCGTAAATGTCGCTTTTGAACGTGCTATCGTTATCATTTGCGCTACGCTTCTTACAGCATGCAGCGTCTGCATAAGCGGAATAGTCGCTTGGGTTGGGCTCCTCATGCCACACCTAGCGCGAATGCTAGTTGGCGCAAACAACATAAAAAGCATGCCAGCAAGCATATTTATGGGTGCGATGTTTTTACTATTTGTAGATACATTAGCTCGTAGCATAAGCGTGAGCGAAGTGCCTCTTGGCGTACTTACTGGCTTTATCGGCACAGTATTTTTCGTCTGGGTATTGTGGCGAAATAAAAAGGTTGCGTGATGCTTGAAGTTAGAAATTTAAACTTTAGCTACCCAAATGGAGCTGGCAAACTAGAAAATGTAAATTTAAAGATAGGTGCAGGCGAAATTTTAACCATACTTGGGCGAAACGGAGCCGGCAAATCAACAACTCTTGGGCTAATAAGCGGATCACTAAAGCCAGTATCTGGAGAAATTTTCCTTGATGGTAAAAACGTAGAGAGTCTAAGCAATAAAGACCGAGCAAAAATAATGGCCTACGTCGCTCAAAGCGAGATCACAGAGTACGACTACACGGGGCTTGAGTTTATTACGATGGGACGTGCAGCACACCTTGGTATCTTTGCAAGACCCAGCAAAGAGGACGAGGAGATCGCTAAAATTTATACTAAAAAGCTTGAGATCGAGTATCTTGAGGATCGCTTCATCACGCAGATGAGTGGTGGTCAAAAGCAGATGTGCATGATCGCACGTGCGATGGCTGCGCAGCCAAAGATGATCATATTTGACGAGCCAACGAGCGCACTTGACTTTGGCAACCAGTATAAATTCCTACGCACCGTCAAGTGGCTAAAAGAGATTGGCTACTCAGTCGTGCTAACCACTCACAACCCTGACTTTGCCGTGCTTCTTGGCGGATATGTCGCACTTGTAAAGGGTGATGGCGAGGTTGGATTTGGCACGGTTGATGAGATCATCAGAAGTGAGAATTTAAGCCAGCTTTACGGACTAAATTTAAACGTGAGCTACATCGACGAAGTGCAAAGAGAGTGTTGCCTAACATATCCTATTTAAATTTATCTGCTTTCAAAAGGATAAATTCTTTTGAAAGCACTTTTGCATTTTTGCTATTTCACACATACTGCCTTTGGAGTAAAAATGAAAAAGTTAGTTTTGATTTTATTTTTTGCATTGATAGCAAATGCGGCTGATAAATTTGATTGCTCTAAACGCTACTGCAAAGAGATGAAGAGTTGTGAAGAAGCATATCACTATCTAAAAGAGTGTGGACGCAGTGGCTTTGACCGCGATCATGACGGTATGCCATGCGAGAATATATGCAAAGAACGTAGAGTAGGAAAATAATTTTATTAAATTTTACTCCACTAAAAATTTAAAGCTAACAAAATTAAATCAAAAATTTAAAGCAACTAGGCATTATTTTTAGCAAGCGCTGCCACTCTAGCCTTTGCAGCCTGTGTGATATCATCCTCGTAGTCGTAGAAGTTAAATGTCGCTCCATGCTGTACAAAGCCGTTTAGTATGTCACCGCTTTGGCGGTTTTTCAGATCAAGCTCGGCCACCTTAAAGCCGTCGTTTGTCGCGCAAAATTCTTTTAGTCTAGCTGGCGCCTCTTTTAGCTTGGTAAATAAAAAGCAGTATCCATCGCCGCCATTTCGCCCCACCCTGCCTCGCAGCTGATGAAGCGTGGCAAGCCCCAGCCTCTCAGCGCCCACGATCACTATTGTATTTAGCCTTGGTAGCGAGATGCCGACCTCAACAACCGTCGTAGAGAGCAAAATTTCGCCCTCTTCTCTAAACCTCCTTAAAATTTCCTCTTTCTCTTTGTCCTTGCCATGCGTGACGAAGACATTTTTGAAATTCTTTAGCCAAAAGCCCTGCGCCTCGCTTAGACTTTGGTAGTTTGAGCTCTCGCTGCTATCAACTAGCGGATAGATGATAGCTACTTGAAAGTCGCCCGCAAGCTGCTTTTTGATGTGAGCGAGCAGATAGCCAAACTCGCTAGCGCCTAAAATTTGGCTCGTTATATTTTTCTTAAACGGCATCTGCTTTAAAAAGCTAAAATTTACGATCTCAGACTGGATAAGACTAAGCGTCCTAGGTATAGGCGTAGCTGAAAACTGCACGAAATTTGCTCGCTCATACTCGTTTGAGGCAAGCTCTTCTATCTTTTTGCGCTGGTTTGAGCCAAAGCGGTGCTGCTCATCGACCATGACAAGTGGCGAGTTTGGCAGCTCGTGAAATAGAAGCGCATGCGTGCCGATGATCAAATTTACCCCGCTAAAGTCTATCTTTTTCTCCCCACTTCGCACCAGCATCACATTCATAAAAGCGGGCAGCAACCTCTTTGCTTCGTTATAAATTTGCTCGCTTAAGATGCTTGTTGGCGCCATCAAAATGGCACTTTGCGGATATACGCTAAGAGCGGCTGCTAGGATCACTAGCGTCTTGCCGCTTCCCACGTCCCCCATTATGACGCGCCTTTTTGCCTGCACGGCACTAAGGTCGTCTCTTATATCATTTATCGCGTTTATCTGGTCGTTTGTTGGCGTAAATGGCAAGCTTTTAAGCCAAGAGCTTATATCAAAAAGCTTGATCTTAGGACTTTTAAAGTAGGTTTTTTTAGCGCTTAGCTTTTTTATGTAGTTAAAAATTTCTACAAATTTTAAAATGTGCACACCCTCATTATCGTTTTTTAGGCGGTATAAAATTTGTACGCTTTGCTCATCTAGCCTTTGCAGATCAGCTAGAAATTGAGCCTCTTTTCCATTTAAGCCCTCGGCTAATAAATTTTGTAAATTTATATATTTTAAAACAAGTTTTTTGACTTCATCATCTTTTAGCTCGGTCTTAAATTTAGGCACGATCTGGCCTGTTTTTGTGGTGATTTTTGGATTTACGATCTGCCACGAGCCAAAGGCATAGGAGCAAAGCCCATATATCGCCATCTCTTTGCCGACCTTAAAAGCGCCGTAGTGCCAGGACTTTGCGTTAAAAATGACGATCTTTACGCTACTTTGCCACTGCTCGCAAAAGGCAAGTGCTGTTAGCATGCCAGGGCGCGAGGCGAGAGAAGTGATCTTTACATTTATGCAGACCTGCCCCTCTCTTGGGCTCTTAGCGATCGTCGTATCCTCAAAGCCCTTTGGCAGCACAAGAGCAAGGTCGAGCAGGCTAAGCACGCCTATTTTTAGAAGTTTTGCTCTGTCGCTTGCTTCAAATTTCATTTTTTAAAACGCAAAAGCTTAGCTCATTTATCTCTGCGTGGGCTTTTATGAAGCTATTTAGCTCGTTTAGCGAAAGGGCTGAAATTTTATCCAGATCCTTTAAAAATGCCCCAAGTTCGCCATGCTCATAAAACTCGCCTTGCGCGATGTCAAGGCGCTTAAATAGCGTCTCAAGTCTAAGCGGCAACGAACCAAGTAAAAATTTCTTCGCCTGCTCAAGCTCGGCCTTGCTAACGCCTTTTTTACTAAATTTTAAAATTTCCTCTTTTATAACGGCGATCGCCTCATCTTTTTTCTCATTTTTTGTCTGCATGTAGCCATATAACTGGCTGTAAGAGAGATTTAGCAAATTTCTAGCGTAGGCGCTGTATGCAAGCCCTCTTTTCACGCGGATCTCCTCCATAAGCCTTGAGCCAAAGCCACCCTCACCCAAGATAAATGTCGCCACTGCGGCCTTGTATTTCTCCTCAGGTTTTACATTAAACGGCGCGCCAAAGTAGATGTATGCCTGCTCGCTTTGTCTGATGATCTCGCTACTTTCGCACTTGTCGCTTGGGCTAAAGCGCTCTAGCTTTCGCGCCTTACCAGGCTTTAAAATTTCTAAAACGCTAGTAAGCTCTTTTGTCTGCTTCTCGTCGATGTCGCCGCCTAGCACACAAAGCAAATTTGAAAGATCTAAGTACTCGTTTAAAAATTTGCTTACATCTTCAAGTGTGATCGCTTTTATGCTCTTTTTAGTGCCAATACCTGGCAGAGCAAGCACGCTTTTTGGGTATAAAAGCTCAAAAAGCCCTTGCCTTGCCACGTAGTCAAAGTCGTTTTCATTTGCTGCGATCTCGCCAAGTGTGACGGTTTTGCACCTATTCAGGATCTCATCTGTCAAATTTGGAGCGAGTAGTAGCTCTTTTAGCTTGCCGCACGCAAAGGCAAAGTGCTCTTTTAAACAGTTTATATCTATGCAAAATGTCTCAAAGCCACAACTTGCATTTAGGCTGATTGCCCTTACTTCAAGCTCTTTGGCAAATTTGGCCGAGCCTAGCTTCATATCACCCTCGTTTAGCAAATTTGCGCTTAGTCTTGCAAGGCCTGCTAGCTTACCATTTTGCGAGCTACCAGCTGCTTTGAAAACTAATTTTAGGCTCACTACTGGCATCGCTTTTGAGCTTTCAAAAACGACTGGGATTTTTACATTTTTTACATTGATATCTAAAATTTTCATCTAAAATTTCTCCAAAATATCGTAGTTTGTGTTGCGCTTGGCTGGAATTTCTCCGACATCTTTTATAAGCTCGATCATCTGGTCTTGATTCATCCTAAAGCTTGCACCTGCCGCCTTTACGACGTTTTCCTCCATCATTGTCGAGCCAAGGTCGTTTGCACCAAAAAGAAGTGCGAGCTGACCTACGTAGCTGCCCTGCGTGACCCAGCTGCTTTGGATATTTTTAAAGTTATCCAAAAATAGCCTTGAAACCGCAAGAAGCCTTAGATAGACGTTTGAACTTTGCTTTTTGATCTCAGGGAATTCTTGCATGAGCTTTGTGTTTAGCCCTTGAAAACTCCAAAGTATAAATGCCCTAAACCCAGCCGTTTCATCTTGTAAATTTCTGATGTGCTCCCAGTGCTCCACGATCTCACGAGTGCTCTCAACCGTGCCAAACATCATTGTCGCAGTCGTTTTTATGCCAAGCTCGTGCGCCTCTTTGTGTATGCGAAGCCAGTCTGCGGTGTCGCACTTTTTAGGGGCGATGATGTCACGAACGCGGTCGCTTAAAATTTCTGCTCCAGCCCCTGGCATCGAGTATAAGCCCTTTTCGTTTAGGCGTCTTAAGACCTCTTTTGTAGAAATTTTCGAAACTCTTGCGATGTAGTCGATCTCAACGGCTGAGAAGCCATGTATCGTGATGCTTGGATAGTGCTTGCTGATGTAGCTTACAAGCTCCTCGTACCACTCGATCTTTAGCTTTGGGTGCACGCCGCCTTGAAATAAAATTTGCGTGCCGCCAATGGCTATTAGCTCCTCGATCTTTTTGCCGATCTCCTCAAAACTTAGCACATAAGCGTCTTCCTCTTTTGCGTGGCGGTAAAATGCGCAAAATTTACAATCCACCCAGCAGACGTTTGTATAGTTGATGTTGCGATCTACGATGAAGGTTGTTATGCCCTCTGGATGAAGCTCTTTTTTTCTAGCTAGCGCCATCTTGCCAAGCTCGTAAAGCGGTGCATTTTCTATTAGATCGATGGCTTCATTTACACTAAGTCTTTTCAAATTTAACCTTTTATTTTGCTTATTTTTGGGCGAAAGTTTAGCCAAAAATGCTTTTAAATATGATAAATCAGGCATTATGAAAAATTAATTTTTAAAGGCTAAAATGTGAAAAATTCTTTAAAGGAGAGAGTTATGAAAAAGATAGTATTTGCCGTTATTTGCGGACTATTTTTAGTTGGTTGTGCTAAAAATGAGCCAAAGCCAGCAAGCCACGAAGGTTGCGGTTGTCCTCATCATCAAAAAATGATGCAAGAAAATATGCCAAGCTGCCCATATCATGGCATGCAAGGGGCGATGCATGAGCAAATGCCAGCAGGCTGCCCAGCTCACGCAAAATAGTATAAAGTGCCAAATGGCACTTTTATTTTAATATCACCTTGTCACCTTTGGTGCCAAGAACCGTCACCTTCTCTCCATTAGCTAGATTTCCATCATATTTCCAAAGTGTGCCTTTGAAATAGACCATATTTTCTCTGATCTCGCCAACTCCGGCTTCGTCTAAAAATTCCTCGTTAAAGCTCTCTTTTCTGGACATAAATTTACTCTTTAACGGTGCTTTTAAAAGCACAAGGAGCACGATCGCAATCGCTGCTGTAATTAAAATTTGATAGCTCCAAGCAAAACTAAAACCAAAATTTATAGCTCCAACTACTATAAAAGCTATGCCAAAAAATAGCAAATAAAATGAAAAAAAGATAAACTCGGTGATGCACAAAACCACACCGATTGCTATCATTATAAAAGGGCTGATCACGCCTTATCCTTAGCTAGGAAATTTTTCAAAACGCTAAGGGAGCCAATAAGCTCGGCCGCCTCATAAGGGACTAAAATTTTATCTTTTGAGCTATTTTTAGCCAGTTCACTAAACGCCCCGACCCTGTCTCGTGCGAGCAGAAATTCAGCCGCATTTGCATTTTTACTCATGCTATCATTTATCATATCCATAGCCTCTTTTTGAGCCGTTGCGATGGCTATTTGCTCGTATTTTTTCGCATCAGCCATACGCTCGATCGCCTCTGCTTGAAGCACTTTTTCTTGTTTTAGCGCTTCGGCGTTGCGTATTAAAGCCTCTTTTTCAGCCAAGGCTTTTAGCTCGATCGCGCGTTTTTCACGCTCAGCCTTCATCTGCATATTCATCGCCTCTTCGATACCAAGTGGGACAGAAATTTCAGAAATTTCAACCCTCATGATCTTTACACCCCAGTTGCCAGCAGCGTCGCCAAGAGCCACTTGAAGTGCGGCATTTAGGCGGTCACGTGAGCTTAGTGTATCGTCAAGATTCATCGCACCTATCTCGCCACGAAGCGTAGTCATGGCTAAATTTGCAATGGCACGCTTATAATTATCGACATTATAAACTGCCATTTTTGCGTCAAAGACCTTCAAAAAGACGATACCATCGACGCTTATGTTTACGTTATCTTTTGTGATGACTTGCTGTTTTGTGATGTCTACAAGCTGCTCTTTTACGGTGATTATCGCTCTTATTTGATCGACAAATGGGATGATTATGTGAAATCCGCCATCAAGCACTTTGTGAAATTTGCCAAGTCGCTCAATGAGTAGATTATCAGCTTGTGAGACGATCTTGATGCCAGCCTTTAAAAACAAGAACGCAAAGATAACCAGAACTACGACTAAAATGCCAAATGCTTCGATTTGCATTTTTACTCCTTTAATTTATAATTTGTTATTTTCTTAAGTATTATAATACATTTTAAATTTTATTTTCAAAAAGGATTAGCATGAAAAATTTTATATTTGCACTAAGTGCGACTCTACTTTTGGCAGGTTGTGCCTCATCTAGCCAAAACGCAAACGTCCCACAAGGCAAATGTGAAGTAAAAAGTAGCTGCGAAGCTCCAATTAGCAGCATCGAGGGCACTTATAAAGCATTTTTACCTTGCGCTAGTTGCATGGGTGTTGATTCACGCTTAATATTAAAAAAAGATGGCACATTTGAAAGCGTGATGGACTATAAGTCAAAAGACAACTACAAAGCCGTTAGTAAAGGCAAATACTCAATCGAAAATGGTGTGATAACAACGATTGATGAGTATAAAGAAAAAAGCTTTTATAAAATAGAAGGCGAGAACCTAAAAATGCTAGATATGGATCAAAAAGAGGTCACTGGCGAGTTAAAAGATAAATACATCTTTAAACGCGTAAAATAAATTTTAAAGGCAAAATGATATAATTTTGCAATTTTTAAGGAGTTGCAAATGAAATATCTTTTTGCCATACTTATCTCATTTTTCATCCTTGGCTGCGCAAAAAATGAAAATTTAGAGCCAAATCAAAGCACACAAAATACAGTAAAAGAAGACAAGCCGTTAGTTCAGGCAAATACACCCAAAAAGCCAGAAAAGCTAATACTTCCAAACTCAATTTATAGTAGTTTTCACACTATTTTGCCTTGCCCAAACTGCGAAGGCATAAAAACTATCATTACGCTAAATAAAGATAAAACCTACACAAAGACAATGCTTACTATGGATAAAGAAGTAAGCTTGGTTGAAAAAAATGGCACATTTGATGTTGATGATAGTGCTATCATTTTAAAAGATGAAAATGGCAATCTTAGCTATTTCGCACCAAATAAAAACTCACTTCTTCAGCTTGATGACAAGAAAAATAAGCGAGTTGGCGTACTAGCTCAAATTTATAATTTTGAACCGGTAAATAAAGCTTACAAAGATAGTTTTTTTGCTAAATTTTATAAATTTAAAAACAAAGATAACTTTTTAGATATCGTAATCGTGCCAAGTAAAAATGGTGCAAAAATAAGTTTTTATTCATCATTAAAAAATGGCTCACCACTTTGTGAGTTTAGCTCTGAGCTACTTTACGACAAAGGAATTTTTTACCTTTTAGATGAAAAAGGCATTGCTCTAAGCATACACAGGATAAATAATGCAATTTTTCTAGTAGCAAACGATAAAATTTGTAAAAATGCTCACATAAGCGGACGATATAAAAAAGATAAAGATCAAAAAAATCTCTTTGGTAAAGGTTTTTTTGCAGAGCTGACAAACGAATCAGCAAATAGAGATGTGATAAAAATTTATGGCTCAAAAAACATAAAACGGGATAACACAAAAAAAGAAAGCAGCTACATCGTAACAAGTAAAAATGAAAGAATTTTTGAATACACCTTGCTAAATGGCATTATCACAAGCATTGAAATTTACTCAAACGAGTTTAAAACTCCAGAAAATATCAGCCTTAAATCAAATTTCAAAGATATAAAAAATTCTCTTGTCATTTCTAAATTTCGTAGTGATAAAAGCAACATCTATCTAAAAATAGATAGCCACGATATGCTAATCACACTAAAAAATCCAATTGCCAAAGAGATAACAGGCCTAAACGATATCCCAGATGAAACAAAGATAGAGCAAATAACGCTAATGTGGAATCAATAAGTTGAAAGAATATCTTAAACTTTTAAAAGAAGAGAAAAATTTTCGCCTCTTAAGCATCATTCAGCTTATATGCTATTTTGGCGTATGGTTTTCGCACACAGGTATTTTTACCCTTCTTATCAAGCTTGACGCTCCTGTTTGGGCGATTACGCTAAGTGCAGCGATGGCATTTATCCCAGGTGTTGTCATAGCTCCGTTTAGTGGAATTTTAGTTGATAAATTTAGCCCAAAACCAATGCTTGTCATCATGATGGCAGTTGAGACGATAAGCGTTTTCATGCTTCTTTTTATAGACTCACTTGATTTTTTATGGTTACTTTTACTTATCATTTTTATTAGAAATGGCACTGGCGGAATGTATTTTCAAGTAGAGATGAGCGTGCTGCCAAAAATTTTAAGCAAAGAAAATCTCAAACTCGCAAACGAGATCCACTCTATCATCTGGGCAGTCTCATACACCGCTGGTATGGGGCTAGCTGGAGTTTATATACACTTTTTTGGTATTAAAAGCGCATTTTTGCTTGATGGCATACTATACATTTTTAGCTTTGGATTTTTATATTTTTTAAATTTACAAGGTCTAAAGCCAGAATTTATAGAAAAACCACTAAAAATGCTAAAAAATGGCCTTGTGTATTTAAAAGAAAACAGGCTTATCGTGCATCTTATATTTTTGCACGCCTTTGTTGGCATTACCGCTTATGATGCATTGATCGCACTTTTGGCTGATTACAAATACGCAAATTTACTCTCAACATCGCTAGTTATAGGATTATTAAATACTTCAAGATCCATTTCGCTTATGTTTGCTCCAGCCATACTTAGTAAATTTATAAATAAAAATACGCTTATTTTCGTATATATCGGTCAAGGCCTTGGTATTATTATTTGGGCTTTATCGCTTTGGAATTTTTATCTATCGCTTATTGGCATTATCTTTGCTGGATTTTGCACATCAAGTCTTTGGAGCTACACTTATACAATGCTTCAGCAAAACTGCAAAAAAGAATTTTATGGCCGAGTGATTGCATATAACGATATGGTTTTTCTTGGCTTTAGCGCTCTCATTTCATTTATCATTGGTCTGCTTTATGATATTGGACTTAGCGTTGAGATGATTGCAAGTTTTATGGGAAGCCTCTTTTTTATAGGGGCTTTTTACTATCACATCGTATTAAAAAGCTACAAAATAAGGTGATTGATTTTAAATTAAGTCGCCTAAGTTAAAAGGCGACTTGGCAAATTTTTATTTTTTTAGATAGTATGTAGTTCCATTTGAAAAGCGCTTTTCATAAGCTGGAGTGTAAGGCACAAGATCAGCGTGCCCAGCGTAAAGCCTACCATCTGGCTTAAGCAATTTATGAAGCCTCTCAACGCATTTTAATCTAAAATCATCATCAAAATAGATCATCATATTTCTTGAAAGCACAATATCAAATTTTCCTAGATTAAAAATAGCATCATCAAAAACATTTAAAATTTTAAACTCACACCTTGGTAAAATTTCTTTTTTTATCTTAAATTTATCATCGACTTTTGTAAAAAATCTCTCTTTTTGAAAATCGCTTAATCTATGCAAGCTCCTCTCACTAAAAATACCATTTTGACAGCTTGCTATGGCTTCTGAGTTTATGTCTATACCTACGATTGAAATTTCATGCTGTTTAAATCCCATCTCATAAGCAAGCATTGCAAGCGAATATGACTCATCTCCAGTAGAGCAAGGAGCACACAAAATTCTAGCTCCTCCAAGCTCCTTTGCGTAATATATCACATCTTTAAGTTGAGGCAACTCTCTATAAAAATAAGTCTCATTTACAGTTACTAGATTTAAAATGTCTTGTCGCAAGCTTGAGTTATATCTTATCATCGAAACAAGATCTTTAAAACTTTTTATCTGGCGATCTCTAATAAAAATGGTAATTCGCTGCAATGTAATATCTCTTTTTGGTTCCAGATCAACTCCGCAAAGAGTTTTGATAACATTCATAAATTCATTAAAACTATCCATATCTTGTGAAGTATTTGTTTGCATTGTTTTTGTATCTTTTGCATCATTAGTTAATAGCATTTAAAAAATCCTCCAGCTCTTTTTTTATCATAGTTAGATTTAATGATTTTAAGCTTTGATTTAGCTCTTTTGCACGTTTTGGCATACCATAAACTATCGCGCTCTCTTCATTTTCAGCTATACATTTTGCTCCAGCCTTATAAAGCTTATCAAGCCCAGATGCACCATCATCTCCGATGCCAGTTAGCAAGATAGCTAGGACATTTGCGCTTTTACAAATTCCAACTCCAGATTTAAACAACACATCAACATTTGGCGTATATATAGTCTTTTCTTCTGTATTTGGTTTTGCACTGATTGGTAAATTTGGTGATACCACTACATTTTGCTCGCAAACATATACGGTATTTTCTTTTAAAATTTTCCTCTCATTTAAAATTTCAACATCCAAGCCACACTCTTTTCCGATTTGCATAGCAAAAGAGTTTATAAACATTTTATTCATGTGCTGGGCTATCACGATGATAGCTCCATTTAGTTTTACGTTTTTTAATAACTTTTTTAAATGCCCAGGCCCGCCAGTAGACGCCCCTATTAATATTAATTTTTGTGCCACAAATAGCCTTTAAAATTTTAATTTAATATTTAACTTACACCACTTTTTGTATATCGTCAATATCCCCGCCACTCTTTATATGTCTTGCTAATTTTTAAGCAAATTTATAGATCATTTCTTTGTGATCTTATACAAAAAGCTAAAAATTTCAGCAACAGCTTTATATAAATTTGGTGGAATTTCTTGATCAACTTCAACCTTGCTTAAAATTTCAATAAGATCAGGATCCTCTTTGATCGGTATATCATGCTCTTTTGCAAGATCAATTATTCTATTTGCTATCTCACCAGCGCCACTAGCCAGCACTCTTGGAGCATTATCTTTAGATCTGTTGTAGCCAAGAGCTACTGCTTTTTTCTTATTTACTTGCATTAAATTTTCTTATCAAAGCCCACATCAAGGCCACCAAATTTTTTAAATCTATCATTTAGCTTTACTTTTGACAAAGTTTTGATATTAAAGTTTGAAACTATGAGTCCAAGCTTTGATATTGCTTGTTTTAATTCACTAGAGTTTGAAAGGATTAGCTCCTTAAACTCATTTGTTTGCGTAGCTACCGAAAGATCAATATACCTTTTATCAATAAGTCCAACCATCACATTTATCTGTCCAAATTTCTTAAAATTCAGATCGATCTGAGCGTAAAATTTATCCTTTTTGCCTTGCTTAAATGCGATATTTCCACCCTCAACGCCATCCCAAATATAAGGCATATAAGTTTGAATCCCGCCTTGAAGGCTTGATATCATTTGATGCATCTCGATCTGCGAAATCATCTTATTTGCAGCATTTACGCTTTGCGGGTTTTGACTTTTTTCACTAATATTTAAAAGCGTACTTTTTATATCTTGGCTTAGCACCTTTGAAATTTCGCTGCTATTTTTAGTCGTAATGTTATTTATATCGTTTGTAGCGAGATTTAGTTGTTTTAAAAGTGCCTTACTCTCACTTAGCTCATTTTTAGCCAAACTTGCCTTAGCATCAGCAAGACTTAGGCTATGAGCAAGACGTCTCGCTGCACTTTGGAGCTTATCTTGCAAGCTACCATCCTTCGAGACATCGCTCATCTCATTAAACGCTTTTACAAGCCCTGCTTCATCGCCTATATTATTTAGCGTTTTTAAATCGTTTTTTATGCTATCAAGGATAGTTTTTAGCTCTTTGTGATTTTGGCTAAAACCAAAATTTTGATTTAGCTTTTCATTTGCTAGGCTTGCGACTTTCTCGCTTAAATTTGAGATGAAATTTTGCATTTTGCCTATTTGATTTTTTACTAGCTCGCCATTTTGATCTTTTGAAAAATTTTTATCTAAAAATTTAACCACACTATCAAGCTTATCAACATCTTTTAAAAGGGTTTTTATGTTTGAGTTATCAAGGATATTTTTTGTGTCATTGCTCGCTTTTTCAAGTATAGAAGCAAGCTTTGAAAAAGAGTTTTGATTGTCTAATTTTTCATCATTTAGGGTTAAAATTTGATTTAGTAAATTCCCGCTTGAGAGATTTTTTATATCGCTTAGTAGCTTCTGAACCGAGCTTGGAAGCTTCTCTGGACTAAGTGCATCTTTTAAATTTGCTTCAAGCATTACGCCTGAGTTTTTGATCTGATCATTTAGTGAGCCGGCTTTTAGATCGGCTATTGGTTTTAGAAATTCTTTTAGCTTTAGTGCAAGGCTCTTTATCTCAGGGCTTTCATTCTGCGTTGCTTCAGCCTCTAAGCTTTTCGCAAGGTCTGATAGCTCGCCCACTAAATTTGGAGCGATTTTCGTATCTTTTGCCTGAGATAAAATTTGTTCAGCCTTGCTAAGACTTGAAGCACTTTTTAGATCATCAAGTACTCTTGCAACGAGTTTCCCAACATT
This sequence comes from Campylobacter concisus, assembly GCF_003048535.1. Classification (NCBI taxonomy): domain Bacteria; kingdom Pseudomonadati; phylum Campylobacterota; class Epsilonproteobacteria; order Campylobacterales; family Campylobacteraceae; genus Campylobacter; species Campylobacter concisus. The sequence goes on from NZ_PIRQ01000003.1 coordinate 49,389, forward strand.
ATCAAGTGTCTCTGAAATACTCTGCTCACTAGGCGTTTGTACGCTTGGCTGATTTTTAAAAAGCGAGCCTTCATTTTTACGAACTGGCACATTTTGAGTAGCATTTTGCCCGGTTTGAACCGAAGTATTTGATATATTCAAAGAATTTCCTACGTCCATTTTTTACTTTTTATTTTTTCTATCGGCAAAATTTCCATTTTGCTCAATAGTAGCGATACCAGCCGTCCTTGCAACGAGCCTATCGTTATACTCTTTTCTCATGTGCTGTGGTATAGTTTTTTGCGTTAGCGCAAATAAAATAAGCCCGGCAAAAAGCACCAAATAAACATAGATAAAGCCAAATGCTCCAAAAATTTTCATCGCATAGCTCATAAGAAGCGGCGAAAAAAGCGAAGCCAAAGAGTAGCTAAATAGCAAGGCACGTGCGACTTGCACGCTCTTTGTCTTGTCTGTGATCTCATCATTTGCCCTAGCCAGAGAAAGCCCATAAGTGCAAAAAATTCCAGCCCCAAAAAAGAATGAAAGCAGATATTCAACCGTTAAATTTTTGCCATTTAGCAAAAACAAAACCGCGCTTATTAAAGCCACACTGCTACAAAGCAAAATAGCTGGCCTTCTGCCATATCTATCAGAAAAACTACCGATAAAAACTTGAGCTAAAAAGCCTCCGATCATCGCAACCGTCATAAAAAACGATGCCTCTTTTGTGCCGTATCCTTGAAGCAAGACAAAAAGGCTTGCCATCGAAAAAAAGCCGTTTATTGCTAAGCCTGCAATGAGCGCGCCAACAAGAGCAAGCGGAACGATACCAAAAATTTTTGGAATATTTATGGGCTGACGCTCTGGGATTTGAGGCTGATTTATACGGATCAAATTTAATGGAATGCTTGAGAGCATGATAAAAGCTGCACTTATGATAAAAATTTCAAAGGTATTAAGATCAAGCGCCAAGATCAAAATGCCAAGTCCAAAACTCGTGTAAAAAACGCCTTCATAAAAGGCTATCACGCGAGATCTTATTTTATTTGGAATTTTTGCATTTAGCCAGCTTTCTATAACCATCAAAAGCGCGTAGTAGCAATATCCCAAAAATGCACGCAATATCGCCCAGAATGCTAAATTTTGATTTACCGCATGAAGCATAGCTGAGACTGCAAAAATGGCTGAAAAGATGGCAAAGGCTCTGATGTGGCCAGTAGTTGAGATGACTCTGTGGGCTGTAATAGTGCTAATTAACGCACCCACAAAAAAGCCTGTATTGATTAATCCAATCTCTAGCTCACCCACTCCGTTTTGCTTAAGAAGTGCGCTACAAGATGCGATGACTAGGCCATTTCCGATAAAAAGCAAACTCATACCCAAAAATAGCGGTCCCATCGAACGGATGATCCTAAAGCTACTTGCCATCAGTATCCTTTATGGTATTAAATTTATTCTCCATAAGCCCAAAAACAAATGCACCAATAGGCATCGGGGCAAGCCCCACTAAAAAACCAGACACATTTAGTAAATTTTCATTTTTTAAAAATATAAATCCAAAAAAAAGTATCGCATAAGCGACCAAGCGGTAAGGCATAAAGGCTGCTGCGAAACTCTTATCTTTAAATGAAAATCTCTGCTTTTTTAGCCTTGCTTTTTCTTCTTTTAGGCTAAATTCTTTTGTCTCATTTTGCACCAAATTTTCATCATCTTCATCGTCCTCTTCTTCTATCTTGGCTAAAATTTCCTCTCTAGCATTTTCTAGCCGAGAATTTATGCGGTTTTTATAGGCAAAAAAGCTAGCTGTTAAAATGATAAGCGAAGCAAAAAATGAAATTTGCGAGCTTATGAAAAATTGATTTGATATAAATTTGCCAACCACGCTAAGGGCTAGCCAAAGCGCAAAGTAGCAAATAAAAATCCTGCTAATCGTCCTCGTCATCATCGTCTTTTTTATAGCCCTTATATCTAGTCTCATCCTTTAGCTCATCTAGGCTTTTAACCTGTGCTTTGTAAGCTTTATAGACATTTAAAATGGCAGCTGCGATGCCAATAGCAAAGCCTATCCAAAGAGCTGGCGTGAAATTTGTAGCCTTTTTTACAAAATACCCTAGTCCAGTGCCAAGCAAGATCGCAACTACGATTGAAACGCCAAGACTTAGTTGCTCAGCACCCGCTACGATATCTTTTATCTTAAATTTTGCCATTAAGCTTTTATCTCCAAAAATGCCTCTTTAGCTGCATTTACCGCTAGATCGATATCCGCTTCACTCATCGCATCGCAGACAAATCCAGTCTCAAACTGACTTGGCGCTAGATAAATTCCACGCTTAAGCATAGCTTGGTGAAATTTAGCAAAGAGTTTTGTGTCACTCTTTAGCGCATCATCGTAGTTTTTTACTGCATGATCTGTAAAAAAGTAGCCAAACATAGAGCCACGAACCTCGGTTTGAATGGTGATGCCAGCACTTTTTGCTGCCTCTTTAAAGCCGTCCATTAACTTTGTAGCAAGCTTTTCAAGTCTAGCGTATAAATTTGGATCACTATTTATCTTTGAAATCGCCGCTATACCAGCACTCATCGCCACTGGATTGCCACTTAGCGTACCTGCTTGATAGACAGCACCATCTGGGCTTAAGCAGTCCATTATCTCAGCCTTACCTCCAAATGCAGCGACGTTCATGCCTCCGCCTATGACCTTACCAAATGTAATGAGATCAGCGTCCACCTCGTGAAATGGATATGAGCCAAGGCGAGAAGCTCTAAAACCGCTCATAACCTCATCAAGGATAAGCACAGCACCAAATTTATCGCAAAGCGCTCTAAGCTCCTCTAAAAATTTCTTATCAGCTGGTACAAGCCCCATATTTCCTGCAATTGGTTCGATTATGACGACGCCGATTTTGTCTTTATTATTTTCAAAGATGGCTTTTACGCTCTCGATATCGTTATAAACTGCTAGATAAGTGTTTTTCACAACATCTTGTGGCACACCGCTGCTTGAAGCGTTGCCGTATGTCGTAGCGCCACTTCCTGCTTTTATAAGAAGTGCATCGCTGTGTCCGTGATAGCAGCCTTCAAATTTTATTAGTCCATCTTTTTTAGCATATCCTCTAGCCACTCTGATAGCGCTCATAGTGGCCTCTGTGCCAGAGCTAACGAAGCGAATTTTATCTATTTGTTTAAACTCATCGCATATTAGCTTTGCAAGAGCTGTCTCTTTTGGTGATGGCGCGCCGTAAGAGACGCCTTGTTTTACAGCAGAGATGATCGCTTCTTCTATGTCTTTGTCGCAGTGGCCAAATATGAGCGGTCCCCAGCTTTGAATGAAGTCAAGGTATTTTTTACCCTCTACGTCGTATAGATAAGCGCCCTTTGCGTGATCTATCATCACAGGCTCACCTCCAACGCTGCCAAATGCACGAACAGGTGAATTTACGCCACCTGGGATATATTTTTTGGCTTCGCTAAATGCTTCTTTATTTGTCATTTTTTATCCTTTTGATTTTGTGTTTTTAAATTTATTTTTTGATTATCTTTTGGGTTTGTAGCTGGTTTAGTCGGTGTTTTTACCACTGGTGTAGCAGCTTTTGCTGACTCAGCTGGCTTAGCCGTGGTAGTTTTAGCTGGCTCTACTGGTTTTGTAGCAGGAGCGACTTTAGCAGATTGCTCTGGCTGTTTTTGCGTCGTATCAGCGGAAACTGGCTTGCCCAAATTTTGCGCTTTTGCTGCTTTTAAAGGAGTACTTATCTTATTCGTAATGTATTCATAAAGAATAGTAGTCTCCTCGTCTGTCAAAAAGTAGCTTGGCATGACACCTTTTGGCTTTGTTAGAGCTGCTTTAAAGCTCTCAAAATCTATATCATTTATTTTTGGCGCTCTAAGCTCATCGTCAACCGTTTTGTTTACCTTTTTATCAAAGTGTTTATATTTAGATATGAGACTACCCTCGCCCTTTGTGCCGTGACATTTATCGCATCCTATGCCACGTGGATTTAGGTAAAGCATCTTGGCATATTCGGTCTTTGTGATAAAATCAGCTCCAAAAATCACCACACAAAAAAGCAAAAACAAAAAAACAGACCGCATAAACCTCTCTTTAAAAATTTTAATTTAATTTTAGGTATGATACCACCCTTGTGATTAAAAAAGCTTTTAAATAAGGATCCAATATGAAAATTTTAGACGGCAAAGCCGTATCTTTAAAGGTCAAAGAAAGCGTAAAAGTAAGAGCTGAAGAACTAAAAAAATTTGGCGTAGAGCCAACCTTAGCTGTCATCTTAGTAGGCGAAGATAAAGCATCTCAAACATATGTTAGAGCCAAAGAGAAAGCCTGCAACGAATACGGCATAAAAAGTGTAGCCCACCGTCTAAGCGAAAATACAACCCAAGCAGAGCTTCTAGCGCTTATAAATGTGCTAAATTTAGACGATAGCATCCATGGAATTTTAGTGCAGTTGCCACTTCCAAAACATATAGATACAAACACCGTTTTAGCAACGATCGATCCAGCAAAAGACGTAGATGGCTTTCACGCTGTAAATGTTGGCAAACTTGTCAGCGGCCTTGATGGTTTTGTGCCTTGCACACCGCTTGGCGTGATGGAAATTTTAAAAGAGTATGGCATTGACGTAGCTGGGCTAAACGCGGTTGTTATAGGTAGAAGTAATATCGTTGGCAAGCCTATGGCAAATTTACTTTTAAACGCGTCAGCAACCGTTACGATCACTCATAGCAAGACTAAAAATTTAAAAGAAATTTGCAAAAACGCTGACCTCATAGTTGCAGCCATTGGCAAGCCATTTTTCTTAAAGGCTGATATGGTAAAAGATGGCGTAGTAGTCGTTGATGTGGGTATAAACAGACTTGATGATGGCAGACTTGTAGGCGATGTGGACTTTGATGAAGTCGCACCAAAATGCTCATACATCACGCCTGTTCCTGGTGGCGTGGGTCCGATGACCATAGCCATGCTTTTAAATAATACAATCCTTGCAGCCCAAGCTAAGATAGCTAGCCACAAAAGAGCGTAATAATGAAAAAATTTTTTACTAAATTTTATGACTTTTGCTCGAGCTGGACTGGCACAGTCATCATCGTGCTTTTTGTTATATTTTTCATAGCTCAAGCCTTTGTTATCCCGTCTGGTTCGATGAAAAATACGCTTTTGGTTGGTGATTTTTTATTTGCAAAAAAATTTGTTTATGGCATACCAACACCAAGAATTCCATGGCTTGAGGTAAAAATTTTACCCGAGCTAAATGACAATGGGCATCTTATCACAGGCGATGGTCCGGCAAGAGGCGATATAGTCGTCTTTCGTTATCCAAAAGATGAAAAGACCCACTTTGTAAAACGCTGCTTTGCCACAAGCGAAGATGAGATAGTATTTACCGAAAAAGCCCTCTATCTACGCCCAAAAGAGGGAGATGATTTTATAAAGGCAAACTGCCGTGAAAATTTAAACGGCAAAGAGAGTAAATTTGGCTACTCATGTAGCGATATAGCCGAGCTTGATGGCAAACTTTTCATAAAAGAGCCATATAGATTTAGTGGCATCCACTATGACGAAAATGTAAATTTATTTGAGCAGATGATTTTCATGCTAAATACAAACAAAGATAGTGTTTTTATGAAGCTAGTGTCCATTAGCTCACTACCGCAAAATCCAAATTTTAACCTTAATGCATTTTACGTCAAAGTGCCAAAGGATGAGTACTTTATGATAGGCGACAACCGCGATCACTCAAATGATAGCCGTTTTTGGGGAAGCGTAGCTTACAAGGACATAGTCGGACAGCCTTGGTTTATATATTTTAGCTGGGACAAGAACTACAATGTGCGCTGGGAGCGTATCGGACGCTTTGTAGATACGATAGAAAATGACGAATTTTTCACTAACAAAGCTCTAAAAGAAGGCGAAGTAGATGGGCTTCATTGATAACATAGACATAGTTAAAGTCGCCACTATCGTCATCTCTTTAATAATCGCCATCGTCGGTCACGAGATCGCCCATGGCTATGTCGCTTATAAATTTGGCGATAACACAGCAAAAAATCTTGGCAGACTTAGCATAAATCCTATAAAACATATTGACCCAGTTGGCACTATCATCGTGCCGCTGGTACTTTACCTAAGCACTGGCATGATGTTTGGCTGGGCAAAACCAGTGCCTGTAAATACCTACACAGTCGTGCGAAATGGCGGATATAAAGCAGCTATCTACGTAAGTCTAGCTGGCATTTGCTATAACATTATCTTGGGCATCTTATCGCTTTTTGTGTTAAAGGCTTTATTAAATATAGAAACCTTTGAAATTTTACTTCAGTTTTTATTTACGCTTGCGCTTTTAAATTTGATGTTAGCCATCTTTAACCTCTATCCGATCCCGCCACTTGACGGCTTTCACGCGCTCGAGTACGCACTTAGAAATTTTGGCTTTCACGCACTAGCTGAAAAGCTTGAGAGCATCTCACGATACGGCTTTGTCATCCTTATCATCATCCTCGTCTCGCCTTTAAAAGATACCATTTTTTATCCGACAAGATATGTTTTAAATATTGCAAGCGCTTTTATAAATGGCTAAATTTAGAGCAAATTTGCTCTAAATTTTTGGCTTTGTGATCTTGTAAGAGTACTCTTTTTTAAATTCCTCTTTTGGCGCAAGCCTAAATTTAAGCTCCACCTTGCCATCTTTGCTGATATCTTTTTTGCCAAAGCCCTTTACCTCGACCTTTACTGCCTCATCGGCAGACACTGGCACACGATCGACCAAAGTAACATCAACGCTCTTACTTGAATTATTTTTGACACTTATCTCATAGCCCTCTTCACTTATGCGCTCTTTGCCAAGAAGTGAGCTTTTTTTAAATTTATTCAAGCGCTCTTTTTTAAGCTCGATTAGCTCGTTTTGTCCTAAAAAGAGCTGAGATGGCTCATCTTTTGCTTTCATCTCAAACTCGCTTGGACTGCCAACACTCACACCATTAACATAAAACTGCGTTTTAGCTGGCGTTAGATCATCATTTAGCTTAAGGCTAGCTACGTTATATGCCTTTAGCGAGCCGTAAAAATCAGCAAAAACGCTAAAATTTGCGTCCATTTTTTGTGTGTCATAAGTTATATATTTGCTCTCGCCTTTTGCTAAATTTATCCCATCTATCTTCCAAATTTTGGCAAACTCATTCTCATCTCTTTGCACACGCATATCAGCGACCTCAGCAGTGACTTTCGCAGCTTTTAGCATATTTTTTGAAGCGCCGTAACCATCAGCCTCCGCCTCACTCTCCTCATACCAAGGGTAAAACTTGCTTGGAGCAAGCGCCTTTTGATATCTGGTTGGATAGATAGCGAGCTTTAAATTTTTAACTTCACTGGCAAATGGGTTGGTGAGCAAAACTTCTTGTTTTATCAAGATATTTTTGTTTTTTGTGTCTGCATAAATTTCATTTAGCGTCTTTGGGGCCTCATCATCCATATATGATAACGTCGCCTCTTTTGGGTCGCAAGCAAATTTCATATCAAGCTGCAAAAATCCAGCCATCTCGCTTTTTGGCTCATTTTCTTTAAGCGCTTCAAGCTCACTTTTAGCAGCTGAAATTTTCTCGATATTTTCTAGGCTAAATTTATAAAACTCATCAGCTCTTTTTGTCACATCGTTACTTTTGTTTTCTCCTATCAAAGCTTGCTCTATAAACCTGCCTCTTGCATTTAGCGCCTCAAGTTTATTATTTAAATTTACAACTTCTTGCTTCCATTTTATGTAACTTTGGCTATTTTCTTCGCTGATCTTTTTTAGATTAGCATTCGCGTCACAATCCCCATTTATAGTGATGCTCTCACTCTCCACACCCTCTGGCACAAAGGCGCTAAAAGAGCTATTTGCGTCACTAAATTTTTGAGTGATTATGGTTTGATCCGTGTAGATCTCTATCAAATTTTCATTTGCAAAGGCTAGCGTAGAAGCCATTAAAAAGAGCGTCTTTTTCATATTTTTCCCTTTTAAGAATTTCTAAAATTATAGCCTTTTCTCACATGCAAGCAAAATTTTATTTTAATGCAACTTTGACTATAATCTGCAAAAAATTTATTGGATTTTTCATGAAAATAGATAAAATTTTTATAGCCTGCGATCATGCTGGAGTAGAGCTTAAAGCAGAGCTAAAGGAAGTCATAAAAAAGCTTGGACATGAAGTCATTGATCTTGGCACGAATGACAAAAATAGCGTTGATTATCCCGATTATGCGCACTTACTAGCAAGCAAGCTTGAACCTAAATGCTACGGCGTACTCATTTGTGGCACAGGTATCGGCATTTCAATCGCTGCAAACAGGCATAAAAACGTAAGGTGTGCCCTTTGTCACGACGAATTTACTGCAAGACTTGCAAGAGAACATAACGATGCAAACGTTATCGCTTTTGGAGCAAGAGTGATTGGAGCTGGCGTGGCTACAGCAGCACTTGAAATATTTTTAAAGACAGAGTTTGCAGGCGACAGACACGAAAGAAGAGTCAAAAAAATAGAGCTTAAGGAAGCCAAATGATAGGCGAGTGGATCGTTTTTACCGCTCTTGTTTGTGCTGCGATCTACCTAACTGTCATGGTTTTTTACTTCAAAACGCTTCTAAAAAAAGAGCGTGCGACAAAAGATTTTATGAAAAATAACCTCCAAGACACCGAGGTCGTCATAAGAAAATTTCAGATCCAACTTCAGCGAAGCCTAGGCAACATCGACATCTTAACAGACGAGCTAAACAAAACTAAAAACGACGTGACCTCGCTTCGCACAAGAAATTCCCAGTACCGCTTAGAAAACGATAAGCTAAGACAACGCATACGTGAGCTTGAAGGCAAAATCGAAGCGCTACTATAACATCAAATTTAAGGAAATTTATGAAAATTTTAGATCAAAAAGGAAGAGAATTCTTACTAAACTCTATTCGCTGTATAAACGATTTTCCAAAGCCTGGCATCGTTTTTCGCGATATCACAACGCTTTTAAACAACAAAGAGGCATTTAATTTTTTGATAGATCATTTAGTGGCGAGATATGAGGGTGCAAATATCGACTACATCGCTGGCATCGAGTCTCGTGGCTTTATCTTTGGCGCAGCGCTTGCAGCAAGGCTGAGGCTACCTTTTGTGCCTATTCGCAAGCCAAAAAAACTGCCTTTTATCACGCTTTCTCAAAAATATAGCCTAGAGTATGGCGTCGATGAAGTGCAAATTCACATCGATGCTTTTGGAGAAAAAGCGGGCGCTAGAGTGCTTTTGATGGACGATCTCATAGCCACTGGCGGCACTGCAAAGGCTTCAGTTGAGCTTATCAATCAAACTAACGCAACCTGCGTAGAGGCGTGCTTTCTCATAGATCTAGTCGATCTAAAAGGTAGCGAAAAGCTAAAGTCGCTTACTAAAATTTACAGCGTTTTAGAGGTTTAGAATGGAAGAATTTTTTATAGAACTACTCAAAGAGTACGGCTACATCATACTTTTTGTCTGGTGTATCATGGAGGGCGAGATGGCCTTAATAATGGCTGGAATTCTCGCCCACACAACGCATATGCACATCGCACTTGCTATATTTGTGGCTGGACTTGGAGGCTTTGTGGGAGATCAAATTTACTTCTACCTTGGCCGTTACAATAAAAAATACATCGCAAAAAGGCTCCACGCGCAGCGGAGAAAATTTGCAGTGGCGCACATAATGCTGAAAAAATACGGCTGGCCGATCATCTTCTTGCAACGCTATATGTATGGTTTTCGTGTCATCATCCCACTTTGCATAGGACTTACGGGCTATGATGCTAAAAAATACGCCTTTATAAATTTGATCAGCGCTTGGTGCTGGGCAGCGATCACCACCATACCTGCTTGGATACTTGGCGAGCATATACTTGTGCTTCTTCAAAAAGCAAAAGAGCACTGGTACGTCGCTATCCCAGTGGTTGCCATATTTATGGGGCTTTTGATATATACATTTAAGCGCATCGAAAATAAAATTTTAAACGAAAGGAGAGACAGAAGACATGCAGTTTCAAATAGTTGATAAAAAATTAAAAGATATAAAAGCTGATATTGAACTAATTTTCGTAGTAGATAAGGACTTAAAACATAAATTTATAAGCGATAAAGAGGCTATTAAATTTAATAATTATAAAGGCGATAGTGTACTCATCCTAAGCGAGGCAAAAAGGGCTTACGTGCCGCTTTCTAAGCTTGATCTTGACGAGCTTAGAGTTGCAGCTGCGAAAGCTTATAACGCGCTAAAATCGCTAAACATTAAGAGCATAAAGCTAGCTTCTTACGTAGCAGAGTGTCAAAAACTAAGCTTTGAGGCGATAGCTGAGGGCTTTTTACTTGGAAGTTATGAATTTAACAAGTATAAAGAGAAAAAAGAGAAATACACCCTTAAAGAGATCATCTTTTCTACTGAAGAATTTGCTGGCAAAAAGATCGATCTAGAGGCTGCAAACGAGGGCTTTAAAGAGGCAGAGATAATAGCAAGTGCTACAAATTTCGCAAAAGATATCGTAAATGAAATCCCAGAAATTTACACACCACAAAAGATGGCCGATGACGCGCAAAATTTAGCCAAAAGCATCGCCAGCATAAAGTGTGAGGTCTATGACGAGAAATTTCTAGCAAAAGAGAATATGAACGCATTTTTGGCGGTGAACCGCGCTAGCGTGCATAAACCAAGGCTCATCCACCTAACCTATAAGCCTAAAAAGTCTAAAAAACGCATCATCTTTGTTGGCAAAGGCCTAACATACGATAGTGGCGGACTTAGCTTGAAGCCGGCTGATTATATGCTCACTATGAAATCAGACAAAAGCGGCGCAGCAGCAGCCCTTGGCATCATAAAAGGTGCTGCGGAGTTAAATTTACCATTTGAAATTCACGCTATTTTAGGCGCCACTGAAAATATGATCGGCGGCAACGCCTATAAGCCTGATGACGTGCTTATTTCAAGAAGTGGCGTTAGCATAGAGGTTAGAAACACCGACGCAGAGGGACGTTTGGTCTTGGCTGACTGCCTAAGCTACGCGCAGGACTTTAAGCCAGATATCTTAATCGACATGGCAACCCTAACTGGCGCTTGCGTCGTGGGACTTGGTGAGTACACGACTGGTATCATGGGCAATAGTGAGAGTCTAAAAAGCGAGTTTGAAAACAAGATAAAAGATAGCGGCGAACTAGCGACTACACTTGATTTTAACCCTTATCTTAGCGAGCTTATCAAAAGCCAGATCGCAGACATTAGCAACTGCGCCTCAAGCAGATATGGCGGCGCGATCACAGCTGGCATGTTTCTAGCTAAATTTATCAAAGATGAGTATAAAGATAAGTGGCTACACCTTGATATCGCAGGTCCAGCATACCGTGAAAAGGCTTGGGGATACAACCAAGCAGGTGCGAGCGGGGCTGGCGTTAGGATGAATTTATACTTTTTACAAGCACTTAGCAAGGAGAATTGATGGGACTTTCAGTTGGAATAGTAGGCCTACCAAATGTGGGTAAATCAACGACATTTAACGCACTTACAAAGGCGCAAAATGCCGAGAGTGCGAACTATCCGTTTTGCACTATCGAGCCAAATAAAGCTATCGTGCCAGTGCCTGATAAGCGCCTAAATGAGCTTGCAAAGATAGTTAGTCCTAATAAAATTCAATATTCAACCATCGAATTCGTAGATATCGCTGGTCTTGTGAAAGGTGCAAGCTCTGGTGAGGGACTTGGCAATAAATTTTTATCAAACATCAGAGAGACAGAGCTTATCTTGCACATCGTTCGCTGCTTTGAAGATGAAAACATCACCCACGTCGAGGGTAGCGTCGATCCAGTAAGAGACATCGAGATCATCCAAACTGAGCTGATACTAGCTGACATCGAGCAGCTAAATAAAAAGATAGAAAAGCTTACAAGAGAGGCGAAAGCAAACGCAAAAGGTGCAAAAGAAGCGCTTGAGATAGCAAATTTACTTTTGGCTCACCTAAATGAAGGTAAAAGTGCAAGCAGCTTTGAACAAAAAGATAGCGAGGCATTTTTAGCGTTAAATAGAGAACTAAGACTTTTAAGCGCCAAAGAGGTAGTTTATGGTGCGAACGTCGATGAAGAAGGGCTTAGTGAAGATAATAAATTTGTAAAAGCGCTAAAAGAGTACGCAAAAGCCTCAGATCACGAGGTGATCAAGCTTTGCGCTAAAGTAGAAGAGGAGCTAATCGGACTAAGCGATGAGGAGGCTCACGAGTTTTTAGCCTCTCTTGGCACGAGTGAAAGCGGTCTTGAAAAGATCATAAGAACGTCTTTTGCAAAGCTAAATTTGATAAGCTATTTCACCGCTGGCGTCGTTGAAGTAAGAGCTTGGACGATCACAAAGGGCTGGAAAGCACCAAAAGCAGCAAGTGTCATCCACAACGACTTTGAGCGTGGCTTTATCAGAGCTGAAGTGATAAGCTACGAGGACTATATCGCACATGGCGGTGAAAACGGAGCCAAAGAGGCTGGCAAAATGAGGCTTGAGGGCAAAGATTACATCGTACAAGATGGTGATGTTATGCACTTTAGGTTTAATGTTTAAATTTAGCCCTCTTTTGGGCTAAATAGTCAAAAAATATTTAATCCTTGGGCTACATAAGGTAAATTAAAACTTCCTTATTATAGTTGATAAAAATTCTTTTGAAAAATATACTAAGCTATATCGTCTTATTAATATCTTTATTGATACATAAGCTTTTCTATACAAGCAATGATGTAAAAGTTATCAGCTCTGTGATATCAATATGGGTTTTATAAGTAAAGATAATAGCTCTTAGTTGCAGAGGTTGATGGTTTAATGAAGAACGCAATTAAAGCAAGAAAGATTTCGATAGATAAAATAATACACTCATTATATTTTACAAGCTTTCATATCTATAATATTTTGAAGCCTATGAGCTTATGACTATAAAAAACATGATACTTTTTTAAGCTCATATTATAATGAATATATGAAAAACCACCAAAGTCTGAGCAAATAAGACACCGGCCAAGTAGGGTATAAAAATTTTACTTATATACCTAGCGTATTTATTTTATTATTCCAATGGTCTCGGCAAATTTAAGCTCTTTATTTTCAAAGAGATTGTATTCAATTGCATCTTTTTCGCTAAGTATCACGATAGTTGAGCCAAGCTCAAAATTCCCAAGGCGCTCGCCCTTTTTGATATGTAAATTTTCATACTCGTAAATTTGTGTAAAATTTGCCATCGCATTTGTCTGTATACGCTCATCAAAACAAAATTTCATCTTTCCGACATTTAACGCACCTACAAAAACAAGCCAAAGTTTCTTACCATTTTTTATCTCACAAGATAGCGCTACGCGTTCATTCTTTGTATAAAGGCTGTCTACTTTTGCAAGCCATTTTGCAGCCACGCTGTAAAGCTTACCCGGAATGTATATGGCTTTTTTAATGGCAATATCGCAAGGTGCATGATAATGATGATAATCTTTTGGGCTAAGATAGATATTTGCAAAGTCATATTCGCCCTCAAGCTCACTCTGCCCCAATAGTTCGCTTACACTATACTCCATGCCTTTTATGCTAAAGGCCTTTAGTTCCTTTGTGCTACCAAAACTAAGACAAGTACCATCAACTGGGCTTATAAACATCTCATCTGCCGTATCAAAATCTCTTGGTTTTATGAGCCTTCTAGTAAAAAGCTCATTTAAATTTTTATATTCATTTGCTGGCTTAAACTCGCTCATATCTATCTTAAACAGCTTTATGTAAAAAGAATTTATGGCTTCTTGAAGTGGTTTGAAAAAGTTAATCTTTGCAACCTTTCCAAAAATTTGAGAAAACATATTGTCTTTATTCATTTTATTCCTTACTTAAGTTTAATATTGCAATCTCACTTGGAGCAAAAATTCTAACAGGAGGCCCCCAAAATCCAGCACCACTGCTAACATAAGCTTGCATTTTATCATTAATCTTATAAAGGCCATGTAAAAATCCCTGATCAAGTAAAACCAAAAGGCCAAAAGGGAAAATTTGACCAGCGTGTGTATGACCGCAAAGCACCAGATCAACATCTTGCTGCATTGATTTTATAAATTTTGGCTGATGAGAGAGCAAGATGGTAGGTAGCGATGGGTCACGTCCTGTCAATGCCTCATCTAAATTTGGCTCTAAATTTTTAAACTTTATGCCAGCTAGATCATAGACCCCTGCTAAATTTATGCCAGCTATTTTTTCATTTTTATTGCCAAGCACCCTAATGCCTAGAGCGCGAATTTTTTCTAATATCCCATCAACTCCGTGGTAGTATTCGTGATTGCCAGGGACATAAAAGGTGCCATAGGTACTTTTAAGGTTTTTTAATGGATCCAAAAAATCGCCGATAAGCTCAGCTCTCATATCAACCAAGTCGCCAACTATCACCACTAGGTCTGGTCTAGCTAAATTTATCTCTTTTACAAGCTCAGCCACAAAGTCCTTTTGCAAAAACTCTCCAATGTGCACATCAGTTATCATGGCTATTTTTAGATCACTTTGTAAATTTTTTATTTTTATACTAATCTGTCTAATCTTTGGCGGAGTAAGTGCGTTAAAAATTCCTTTCAAAAAGCAAGCAACTATAAAAACAACAAATGTCACATCAAAGCAAAATTTAATAAATTTTCGTCTTGTGGGATTAAAATAAGCTTTTGAGCAAATGGATCTAACAACATCATAAAACAAACTAACACCAAATAGAAATAGAGAAAAACCGATGAGAGTTCCTGCTATCAGATAGAGTTCTATATTTAAAAAAGAAAATCTTAGTTGAAGAACAAATACAAACTCAAGCACACTAATAATATAGAAAAATATACGAATTTTTTTAAGGTGTGGAGTAAAAAAAGATACCTTTTTGATAAAACGTTTGTATGAGTATAAATTTGTAAGAACACTAAAGATAAATGCCCCGATAATGATCCGAAAAAGTCCCAAAATATCTCCTTAAAAACAAAGATTATATTTTATATTTTTAAATTTACATTATAAATTTTATTAATTATTTAGAACAATTTGTAGTGCTAAGCTGTATGATTTTATAATTTAAATTTACAAAAATAATTGTTAAAAGATATTTACTTTAGGATAATAACTAAAAGATAAAATTTTGGAATTTAAAAATAAAAAGGTGGGAAAACTCCCACCTTAAAAAGAATTACTGGACTTTGCCAGACTCAATTCTTTCTTTATAGATTTTGCGAAGTTTTCTAATGTCGTTCTTAACTTCGAATACACCATGCCAGTGTGAATAGTCAGGGCCACCCATTAGAGCGCCTTGTCTCATACGACGGCCTTCATGGTGCCACATATGATAGTAGATATCTTGGAATTCATCTTCCCAAGCATCTGCAAGTAGTAAGTTTTTAGCTTTCAACTCTTCAAGCATCTTAGTTGCTTCAGCATTGTAAACGTTATAAAGCTCTACTTGTTTATCACCCATAATGAAGAAGTTATCTGTATGAGTTGATGTATGGCAAGCTTTACAAACTAGCTTCATCTCAGCTCTTGCTGCTTCTGGTCCATTTGGATGACCTGCTAGAGGTGTTCCTACGTTTAGTTTGCCAGTTTTTTCGTAAACAACAGCAGCTTGTTCATCACCAGCTGTTCTTAGCTTACTGCTGACGCCCCATAGGTTCCATTTTAGTCTTCTTGAAACATTGTGAGTTGTTGTTGTTTCACCAACACCACTCATGTGGCAAGCTGCACAAGTTGGAGCTCTAAAGTCTGGTACATCCCATGTATCAGGAGCAGCATCAAAATTCCATTTGTGAGCTTCGCTATTATAGATATGTCCGTGCATTGAGTTGTTAAAGATCTCAATATCTGGGTGATCAGGTCCAAGGTGGCAAGATGCACAAGCAGCTGGTTTTCTAGCTTCAGCTATGCTAAATGTGTGTGCGCTGTGGCATGATTTACATCCGCCTACGCCACCATCAGGATAAACATTACCTATACCGTAGTTTGGCCAAGTCTCTTTTGTAGGTTTGTGATCAGCGTCTAGTTTGATGACGGTTCCGTGGCACTGTGTACAACCAGTAGCGTCTGGAGCCATTTTGTATTCTGGATGATCCATACCTTCATAGTGATACATTAGTTTTACTATCACAGGGTTAGCATACATTTGCATAGCACCTCTTGCGTGACCACTCTTAGTAAATTCTTCAACTTCATTCTCGTGGCACTTAGCACAAGTTTTTGGGCTAACTAGCATTGAAACATGGTTGTTAGAATCTTTTGGATGCACCTTAACTGAAGCCATAGGATTATCTGCATTTACAGAGTGGCAATCCATACAACTTACGCCAACGTGAGCGTGGCGACTATTTTTCCAATCGGCAACTATGCCGGGTGTCTCTTTAGCGTGGCACTCAACACAGCTTTTTGATAAGTCTGACATTTTGTGAGCAACTTTAATGTTTTTTACAACATTAAGGTTTAAAGCATCAGATTTATTTGCATCCATGTTTGCGGCAAAGCCAAAAGACATTAGACAGGCTAATAACATTAGCGACTTTTTAAACATCTCTCCTCCTTACTTGGTTTTATTGTTTTCTTGTTTTTTAATTGCTTCAAATTTATCGATTTGTAGTCCTAAATTCTTGTGACCAACATGCTCGTGACAATCAACACATGATTTTTTATTAGGATTTCCAAGAACGAAATAATCTCTATGTGGCAAGAATGATTTACCAGCTTGAATAACATTTTTTAAATTTGAGTGGCAAGTCAAACATCCACTATCATAGACAAAGTGAGATGCATGCTCGCGCTTTTTACGCCAGTCGATCTTGTCCGTATCTGTAAAAAATGTCTTATAGCCATCATTTATCGATACTTTAAGTTTTGTAAGTACATAGGTATAGGCACTTGTATGGTTTAGGTGACAGGCTGAACATTCAGCTTTTATGCCAAGCTTGTTATTGCCGCCGTGCGCATCTTCATGATATGCAGCATTCATAGGATCCATCGTGTGGCAAATAGTACAGATGTAGCCGCTACCAGTCGCGTGAAGTGCATCAGCAATACCCATAGACGCAATAAGTCCGATCACAATGCCGATAACAACAGATGACCAAACAAAAAATTTCTTCTTAACTTCAGCCAAAACTTCCTCCTGAATTTATCAATATATCGTAAATTTTTACGAAAATTTTAAGTGAATAGTAACAAAAAATATATAAATTTTTTCTTTAAGTAAATAAAAATATTTATTTGATATTAACTTTCAATAAGAATAAATTTCTTGCAGTCCACCCACATCTTTTTCCAAAATTTGGTTCTTTTCATCAAGTTTAACTAAACCATTTGTTTTAAATTTATTTAAAATTCTTGAAAAAGTTTCTGGAGTCATATTAAGTATTGATGAAATTTTTGTATGTTTTAGTTCATTAAATAAATCTTCATGATCTAAAATAAACCTAGCTACTTTTTCTTCTGAGCTTAAAATTAACTCTTGATGAAGTAGATTTGTTGTGATTCTTATCTTTTCAGACATTGACTTTAAAAATTTCATACAAATTTCTGGTTTTATTAAAAATTCAGCCGCAAATTTTTCATAATTTATCTTTAATACCTCACCAGATATGGTAAAAATGGCACTAGCTGGGTAGACAATATTTTCAAAATTTACGACTTCCGCAACAAAATTCATAGGAGCCAGCTGATGAATAAAAATTTCTTTTCCGTTTGCCGTGGTTTTATAAAGCTTAACAGAGCCGCTTATTAAAAATATTAACCATTTTGGCTCCTCGCCTTCTATAAATAAAAATTCACCCTTTTTATACTTTTTTACGACACTTATGGCTTCAAGTTTGGCTAAATCTTCTTCGTTTAAGCCTTGAAAAAACGGGATTTTTTCTATCATATTTTTACTCGCCTTTTTAAAATAAAAAACATTTTAGCATATAAAAATAAGATAAATTTTAATAGATTTTCAAAGGGAATTTTCCCTTTGAATTGTATGAAATTATTTTTTAAGTAGATCTCTAATCTCAGTTAAAAGTGCAATGTCAGCTGGAGTTTCAGGCTCTGCTGGAGCTGGCTCCTCTTTTGGTAATTTATTTTTAAGTGTATTTAAAGCTTTGATAACGCAGAAAATACAAAATGCGATTATTAAAAAATCAACCATTGTTTGTATAAATGAGCCATAATTTATCGTAACGGCAGGCGCTCCCTCTACTGCTTCTTTTAGCGTAAGCTTAAGATCAGTAAAATTTACACCACCAGTTAAAACGCCAACAACAGGCATGATAACATCACCAACTAGTGATGAAACGATCTTTCCAAACGCGCCGCCTATAACAACGCCAACAGCCATATCTATGACATTTCCACGCATCGCAAATTCTTTAAATTCGCTTATAAAACTCATTGTTTCTCCTAAAAATGTTAAATTTTTGTTCGGATTTTATTCAAGAAATGCTTTGCTTAGGCTAAAAAAATCAAATTACATAACTTTAAATTTATCAAGCTGGTGTTATAATCCAAACTCAAAATTTAACGTAAGGAATGAGCTTATGTATCGTTTTGCACCCTCTCCAACAGGAGATATGCACATAGGAAATTTACGTGCCGCTATTTTTAATTATATTTGTTCTTTGCAAGATAAAAGTGGCTTTATTTTACGCATAGAAGATACTGACAAAGAGCGAAATATTGAGGGAAAAGAGAAAGATATCTTAGAAATTTTGAGTAAATTTGGCATAAAACCAGAGCAAATTTACATCCAAAGCGAAAACTTAAAATTCCACAGACAGCTAGCTTCAAAGCTTCTTATCGACAAAAAGGCATTTGCTTGTTTTTGCACCGAAGAAGAGCTCGAGGCAAAAAAACAAAAAGCAAAAGAGCAAGGCGTGGCATATAGATACGACGGTACCTGCGAGAGACTAAGCGATGCTGAAGTTTTAAACTGCGAAAAACCTTTTGTTATCCGCATGAAAAAGCCGACACGCACTATGAGTTTTACAGATGCGATAAAAGGCGAGCTAAGCTTTGAGCCAGACGCAGTTGATAGCTTTGTCATCATGAGAGCGGACAAGACTCCAACTTATAACTTCGCTTGCGCAGTCGATGACATGCTTGAGGGCGTAACCTTTGTCATACGTGGCGAGGATCACGTGAGCAATACACCAAAGCAAGACCTCATACGCGAAGGCCTCGGCTACACCGGCAAGATGAACTACGCGCATTTGCCTATCCTTTTAAACATAGAGGGCAAAAAAATGAGCAAACGCGAGAACGAATCAAGCGTCAAATGGCTCTTTGAGCAGGGATTTTTACCTGAGGCGATCGCAAACTATTTGATCCTTCTTGGCAACAAAACTCCAACTGAAATTTTTACGATCGAAGATGCGGTGAAGTGGTTTGATATAACTAAAATTTCACGCTCGCCTGCTAGATTTGACGTGAAAAAGCTTGAGCAGATAAATAGAGAACACATCAAGCTTGCCTCAAAAGAGCGTATAAAAGAAATTTTTGGCGTAGATGAAAATTTGGCTGAGTTAGTTAAATTTTACACTCAGGAAAGCTCACTAGTGCCTGAGATAAAGGCAAAAGTTGAAGCCATTTTTTCACCAAAAATAGCTCCGGATGAGTATAAAAACGAATTTGAAATCATCAAAAAAGCAGCTCGTAATTTAAAAGCGTGCGAGAGCTTTGATGAGTTTAAAAAAGAGCTTATGGCCGCTACAAATTTAAAAGGCAAAAACTTTTTCATGCCGCTACGTGCGCTTCTTACAAACGACCTTCACGGTCCTGAGCTTAGTGAGCTCTATCCGCTCATCAAAGATAATCTAGCTAAAATTTTAATCTAGGAGCAAAAATGATACTTTCCACCCTATTTTCAGCGATTGCAAACATTTTGCACCTTATTATCACGGTCTATACTTGGGTCATCATCGCAGCAGCGCTCATTAGCTGGGTCAGACCTGATCCTAGCTCGCCGGTCGTGCAGCTACTTTATAGGCTAACTGAGCCGGTTTATAGCTTTATTAGACGCTATATAAAAACAAATTTTAGTGGTATTGACTTTACTCCGCTTATTGTGCTTTTAACACTTCAATTTTTAGATCAATTTTTAATAAGGCTTTTGTTTGGTTTTGCTGCGTCACTTTAGTATTCTCTCTCTTGTCTGTGTTGCTCTTTTGGCTAAAATTTATACCTACGAAGAGCTAAAAAACGAGCCAAAAAGCCTAGCAAAAGACTACTACATCAACCGTCTTATTAACGAGGGCAGCTATACAAAAGAGCAGATCGCAGATCTTTCGCGTGATGTATTTAGAAAAGCGGGCCTTGTTCAAAAATCAATCGATAAAATTTTACCTCCGAAAGCGGCTCCTAGCAAATGCCCTGGTGTAAATACAAAAAATATCACCCAGGCAAATCTAACCTGCCAAAATTTGCTAACATCTATTACTTTTAGCTTAAAGCTTGATAATCACACTCGTGAAATTTTAGCAGCCAATCTTGCAAAGACAAATCCAGAAAAATCAAAAATTTTACTCGTATTAAATGAAGCAAATCCGGCTAAAGCTTTTGCAAATTTAAACGATACAAAGAGCTTTTTAGAGCTATTTAACGCCTCTAGCCCGCAAAATAAAAGTATACTTTTTAGCGAAAGTTTTGATGCAAATTTCATGACCAAGCTCTACTCACAAAAGGGCTTTACAAATTTATTAAACGATATTGTTTTTAATAAAAAATATGAAGGCTTTAGGAGAAATTTGCTAAGCATCGATCCAGCTGTCACTGAAAAAAATGACGCTTTTACGCTTGGATTAAATGCGATTTTACTAGGACAAGACGATATCGCTTTTAGTCTTTTTGCAAGAGCCAAGAGCACATTTGAAAGAGCTTGGCAAAGAGATAATGCGACCTTTTGGCAGTACCAGATAAGCAAAAACGAAAGCTTTT
Source organism: Campylobacter concisus (assembly GCF_003048535.1). NCBI lineage: Bacteria > Pseudomonadati > Campylobacterota > Epsilonproteobacteria > Campylobacterales > Campylobacteraceae > Campylobacter > Campylobacter concisus. The sequence continues at coordinate 70,326 of NZ_PIRQ01000003.1, forward strand.
TAAAAGAGCTAAGTGCCAGCAAGGACGCGAATATATACTCACTTTACGCAAGAGATTTGATCGGTGGTGAACCACTTGAGGTCATCGTACCAAGGCCTAGTAAGCAAAATATCGAAAATTTTGACGTAAGCGATCCGTTTTTATGGAACAAAACTGCAGCCCTTGCAAAGGATATGAATGCCACGCAAGCAAGCGAATTTGCTAAGAAATTTTATACAAACGAAAGCATCGGCGCCTATGCATTTTTCATGCAAAAGGCGCATGGCTGGGAGAAGCAATACTTCTTAATGCCAAGCTCTCCTGAGCTTGAGGGCATCAGCAACGAGAGAAAGTCAATGATCTACGCTCTGGCTAGACAAGAGAGTCTCTTTATCCCAAGCGTAGTTTCTACTTCATACGCCCTTGGAATGATGCAGTTTATGCCATTTCTTGCAAATGCGATCGGCAAAAAAGAGCTAAAAATTCCAAATTTTGACCAGGACGATCTTTTTAAAACTGATGTTGCCTTTAAATTTGCAAATCACCACCTAAACTATCTTGATAAATTTCTCTATCATCCGCTCTTTACCGCATACGCGTACAACGGCGGTATCGGCTTTACTAAAAAGCTTATCACAAGAGATGATATGTTTAAAGAGGGGAAATTTGAGCCATTTTTATCGATCGAGCTTGTCTCAGTCGCAGAGACTAGAAACTACGGTAAAAAGGTGCTTGCCAACTATGTGATCTATATGGCACTTACTGGTTCCAATATAAAGATTTCGCAACTTTTCGAAAATTTAACAAAACCGGCTTTGACTGATAAATTTCGAAACTAAGTGCTAGATCATCGCTTTGCTTACTTGGTGCGGTAACTTCGTAATAAACCGCCCAAGGCATCGAAAATCCAGCAAATTTTAGCATCTTATCATTTTCATCAAGCAGCCTTGCATTTGTGGCATTTGAGTCGTCATTTACTTTTATGTTCTTTAAATTTTGTGCATGTTCTTTTGGATTTATGGCTACCAAAAAATGCTCTTTGCTCTGGTCTAAATTTGAATTATAGATCGGATTTAAATAGGTAGCGATGATGAGCGTCCTGTCAGCACCATCAATAATCTCACTTTTGCTCGTGTAAGCTAGAAGCTCATTTTTTAACGGCTCATGTACAATTACTTTTTCACCAGCACAGCCAAATATCATCAAAATAAATACAAAAAACGATATAAATTTGCTCATAAAAACTCTTAAATTTCTAAAATTTCTGCCATTTTAGCATTTTAATTTTTAAATTTCACTCATAAATTTTAAAGCCAACATAAGTTATAATCGCGAGAAATTTTAACAAAAAAGGTTCTTATGAAAAGACTTGCTATTGCTTTTTCTGGCCCTTCAAATAGCGGAAAAACGACTCTTATTTTAAAGGTAGCAAAAAAATTTATAGATGATGGTTTGAAAGTCGCGATAGTAAAACACGATCCGGGCGACAAGGCCAAATTTGACGTTGAAGGCAAAGATAGCTTTAAATTTTCTCAAACTGGAGCAGATGTGGTGGTGATGAGTCCTACTAGAACAACTTATTTCTCACAAAATCCAAAAGAAATTAGCGATGTCATTAAAATGCTAGGTGAGTTTGACATACTCTTAGTCGAGGGGTTAAAGACGCTTCCACTACCAAGATTAAGTGTTTTTAAAGATGAAATAGATGAAAAATATCTTAGCTTTTCAGACGCGATCGCAACATATAAAAAACAAATTCCTTACGAGATAAAAAATATAAATTTAGACGATATAGACGCTATTTGTGCGTGGATAATCAAAAATGCAAAGGCTGTATAATGCAAGAATTAAACCAAATTTTTAACACCATAAAAGAGATCGCAAAAGAGATAAGCGAAGTGATAAAATACGCCGATCTTGGCTACACAACCCACGAAAACGCAACAGGCGACACACAGCTAAAACTTGATGTCAAAAGCGACGAGATCATCACGGCTAAATTTAAGCAGCTTTCATGCGTAAAAGCGCTAATTAGCGAAGAAAAAGAGGACGAACTTGAGATAAATAAAAACGCTAAATTTATCATCGCTTACGATCCACTTGATGGCTCAAGCTTAGTTGATGTAAATTTCGCCGTTGGCTCGATCTTTGGTATCTATGAAAACGAAGTAAAACCAGAAAATTTAATAGCCGCAGCTTACAGCATATATGGCCCAAGACTTGAGCTGGTAATTGCTGAGAAAAAGGGCGCTTTGCCTAAATTTTATAGACTTGGCAAAGATGGCGAGTTTAAATTTGTAAAAGAGCTTGAGCTAAAAGAAAAAGGCAAGCTAAATGCCACGGGAGCCACGCAAAAAGGCTGGAGCCAAACGCATAGAAATTTTATAAACGAGCTATTTAACGAGGGCTACAGACTAAGATACTCAGGTGCAATGGTAAGCGATTTGCATCAAATTTTACTAAAAGGTGGCGGTCTTTTTAGCTACCCAGCAACGAGCGATCATCCAAATGGCAAGCTAAGAGTAGTCTTTGAAGTGTTGCCATTTGCCTTCATATATGAAAACGCAAAGGGCGCAACGACAAACGGCAAAAATCAAACACTTTTTGATATAAAAATAGAAAAAATTCACCAAACAACGCCATGCTTCTTTGGCTCACGTGATGAAATTTCTCTTTTGCATAAATTTTACGAGCAAAAATAATGCAAGAAACACAAGTAAACGAGCCACTTGACGCATTTGAGCTAGCCTTAAAGCAAAAAGCAAAAATTTTGCAAGAGTGCCAAAGCCAAAAAGGGCAAAAAAGCTGCTTTAACTGCGAAGTATTTTTTGACTGCGAGACAAGAAAAGAGTACGTAAATAGCTGCTACAACTCGATGTCAAAAGGCAATACTGGCAGCGATGGCGGATTTGATTTTTAAAATTAAAGGAAAAATATGAAAGAAAAAGCTTATATAACGACCCCAATATACTATGTAAACGACGTGCCACACATCGGCCATGCCTACACGACTATCATCGCTGATACACTTGCTAGATTTAACCGCCTGCAAGGCAAAGAAACATACTTTATGACAGGCACAGACGAGCACGGACAAAAGATCGAACAAGCAGCTCGCGCAAGAGGCAAGACTCCAAAAGAGTATGCTGACGAGATCAGTGCGAAATTTAGGTCACTTTGGGATGAATTTGAGATAAGCTACAATCATTTTATAAGAACGACCGACGAAGAGCACAAACAAACCGTGCAAAATGTCTTTGAAAAGATGCAAGCAAATGGCGACATTTACAAAGGAGAATATGAGGGATTTTACTGCGTTAGCTGCGAAACTTTTTTTAACCAAAGAGACCTACTAGAAGACAATCACTGTCCAGACTGCGGCCGAGTGACATCTTTAGTTAAAGAAGAGAGCTACTTTTTTAAGCTTTCAAAATATGAAGATGCACTTTTAAAATGGTACGAAAACGACGAGCTTTGCGTTATCCCAAAGGGGAAGAAGAACGAGGTCGTAAGCTTTGTAAAAGGCGGGTTAAAAGACCTTTCGGTAACAAGAACGAGCTTTGACTGGGGCATAAAGCTACCAAAGAGCGCAAATGACGACAAGCACGTTATGTACGTTTGGCTTGACGCACTTATAAACTATCTAACAACATTAGGATACTCAAGAGATAACGCTAAAATGGATCTTTGGCCATATACGACACATATCGTTGGCAAGGACATCTTGCGCTTTCACGCAGTTTACTGGCCGGCATTTTTGATGAGTCTTGGCTTGCCACTACCAAAACACGTAGCAGCCCACGGCTGGTGGACTATAAATGGCGAAAAGATGAGCAAAAGCAAGGGCAATGTCATAAACCCAAGAGAGGTCGCAAACGCTTACGGACTTGAAAATTTCAGATACTTTTTGCTTAGAGAGGTGCCATTTGGTCAAGATGGCGACTACAGCCAAAAGGCTTTGATCGAGCGTATAAACTCAGAACTTGGCAACGGTCTTGGTAACTTACTAAGCCGCATTGTTGGCATGAGTGCAAAGTATAGCGACTATAAAATCGATTCAAAAGATGTGATCAAATTTCACAAAGCCGAGCTTGATGAGGCAAAAGGCTACCTTGATGAGGCTATAAAAAATTTAGAAAATTTAGCGACGAACCGCTATTTAGAGGATATTTGGAAGATCGTAACGCTAGCAAATGCAGCCGTTGCGAAGTATGAGCCGTGGTCACTTGTAAAAGCTGGCAAAAGTGACGAAGCAAATGCACTTGTGGCACTTTGCGCAAATTTACTTGCAAAAGTGGCGATACTGCTTAGCCCAGCTATGCCAAAAACTTGCGCAAAGATAGCTGACACGCTTGGCTTTAGCATAGATACGGCATCTTATGAAAGTCTTGTTTTGAAAAATGAAATTTCAAATTTTGTAGCAAAAGCTACCGAGCCGCTATTTCCAAGGATAGAAAAAGAGCTAATGAGCGAGGCTAGCGAGCCAAAGGTTGAGGCAAAAGCTGAGCCAAAAGAGGAGAAAAAAGAGGACGAAATCATTAGCATTGATGACTTTGCAAAGGTGGTGATAAAAGTAGGTGAAGTGCTCGAGTGCGAGAGAGTCGAGGGTAGTGAGAAACTGCTTAAATTTAAGATAGACCTTGGCGAGGAGCAGCCGCGTCAAATTTTATCTGGTATCGCCAAATACTACGAGCCTAGCTCGCTTATTGGCAAACAAGTTTGCGTTTTAGCAAATTTAAAAGAGCGAACGATGATGAAAAAATATGTCTCTCAAGGCATGATCCTAAGCGCATCAGATGGTTCGCTAACGCTTCTTGGTACGCAAGGTAAAGTTAAAAACGGTGCGATTGTTGGCTAAATGACAATAGAAAATTTAACTCGTCTAATAAATGCCGAGGCTCTAAATGCACCGACGATAACTAGCGTAAGCGAGTTTGTTTTCGAGATAAAGCATGTAAGACGTGGCTTTGCATATATTTGCTTAAACGCAAATGATAGCGACATAGAAACAGCGATTAAACAAGGCGCATACGCCATAATTAGCGAAGACAATGTGCCAATTATCGACAAAGAGATCGCTTTTTTAAAAGTTAGTAGCTTACAAACCGCCATGATAAAACTCATGAGATTTGAGGCTACTCACAAAGATCTAAAATTTTGCGCCGTAAATCCTTTTATAAATGATTTTTTAGAAAAATCAAAGCTTGGTTCTAACGCACACGTCATGTCAAAAAATATCACTGAGCTTTTTAATCAAATTTTTCACGCAAAGGTCTTTGATGTCTTTTTTGGCGATGATACAAGAACACTTCAGCGAATATCGCCTCTTTTTGAGACCATTTACACAGATACTACTATGCACGAGATAAATCCAAGCTCGATCTTTTTTACAAACACGGTCTTTAAGCAAACATACTATCAAAACTTAAACATACCACGAGTTTTTGCTGGAATGTTTTATGGGCTTTTAAAATTTCTTGATAGCAATAAAATTTCATTTAAGCCTTACGAAGGTAGGATTCACGGGCATTTTGACCCGATTTTTATAGATAAAAATTTTATTCCTACTAGTTTTGGAAATAGCTTTAGAGCCATAATTACTGAAAGCGATGAAGATTTATTCATAAGCCAAAGTATATTTTTAAATAAAAAATTTAGCCCTGATGAGATAAAAATTTGCTTGCCAGAAGGCTCTTTGTTAAAAGTACAAAACGCAATCTACTTTCAAAATTTAAGCGAGATAAAAAAGCTTAAAAATTTTATCTATATATTGATTTTATGCCAAAAAGAGGAGCTTTTAGAAGAGCTTCACAAAACATCTGAAGAAAATCTACTCTTTTAAGTTTTTATTATTTATAAGATCGATTAGCCTAATGTCCTCACTTCTTACGATTAGACTTTTAGGCAGCTCAAATTTTTTTATCACTTCGCACTCTTTTTCTCTCATTTCGCCATCATCTTTTTCATGATCAAATCCTAATATATGAAGTAATCCATGTGTAAAAAGTAGTGCGGTTTCGGCCTCTTCGCTATGATTTAGCTCAGTTGCTTTCTCTTTTACCATATCTTTGTTTATAACGATTGAGCCAAGTGGGGCGTGAATGACAAGCTCAAGCGGAAAGCTTAAAACATCTGTCGTTTTATCAATGCCTCGCTCAGTTTTATTTAGTTCTCTCATTTCTTCCTTATCAACAAAAACTAGCTCGATTTCTCCTAGTGTCAAATATTCACAAATTTCATCTAAAATTTTTGGATAGCTCTCTTCGCAAAGTATCATTTTAGGCTCTTTCCTTAGTAACTTTTTGTATAATTCTAGCAAAAATAAAAGGCAAAATATGAAAAAAGCAGTTTGTATAATGAGCGGCGGTATGGATAGCACGCTTTGTGCTGTAATGGCAAAAAAGGCTGGATATGATATCGTAGCGCTTCATTTTGACTATGGACAAAGGACGATGAGGCGCGAGAAGCGTGCGTTTGATGAGATATGTGAGCGACTAGGGGTTGCTAAAAAGCTTAGCCTTGATGTTAGCTTTATAGCACAAATCGGTGGAAATTCGTTAACAGATACCACCATGAAAATAAGAAAAGATGGGGTAGAAAAAGACGTGCCAAATACCTATGTACCTTTTCGAAATGGCATTTTTATCTCAGTTGCTACTGCCCTTGCTGAAAAAGAAAATGCACAAGCTATCTATATCGGTGTCGTAGAAGAAGATAGTTCAGGCTATCCTGACTGCAAAGAAAGCTTTATAAAAAGCGTAAACGAGGCTATAAATTTAGGCACATCGCCTAGTTTTTCGTGCGAGATAATTACTCCACTTGTAAATTTAAGTAAGGCTGACATCGTAGCAAAGTCGCTTGAGCTTGGCTCGCCACTAGAGCTTACTTGGAGCTGCTACGAGAGTGAGGATAAGGCATGCGGACTTTGTGATAGCTGCAGGCTAAGGCTAAATGGCTTTAAAAAGGCAAACGCCACTGATAAAATCGTATATAAAAATCAAAAATTTTCCTTATGAGCCTCTAAAAGTGGCAAATTATTAAGCAAGGCCATTTAACAAATTTAAAGATATATCAACGCTTAGGCCCTTGATAGCACTAAAAACATAAATCCTCAGTCAAGTTTGCCAAAATTTAATAAAGAGGATTAAAACTTAGTTGATAAATTTAGCCAAAACGCACTAAGCACAAGGTAAAAATTTCTAAGTAAGTGGTCGCACCTACGGCTTTCTAGTGATCTTATTTTTTCTTATTGTCTTGTTTTTTATTTTGATCGCTTTGGATTTTTTCTAAATTTATATATCCCATTTCAACGAGTTTATTATAAATTTGAGCGATTTTTGGTCCAGCCGCACTTCCACCATGGCCACCATGCTCGATAACCATTGTGATGACATATTGCGGATCTTCATAAGGCGCATATGTAGTCATCCACGCATGAGATCTTTGCAAATACGCCATATCCTCTTCTTTCATACGTTTCTTTTCAGTTTGAGAAATTCCAACAACCTGGGCAGTACCTGTCTTTGCAGCAACTTTAACTAGGCTTCCAATAAAATGCCTATTTGCCGTACCTCTTGGGTGGTTTGCCACTTCGTACATTGCATGCCTAATGGCTGGTAACTGTGATTTTTCAAACGGTGTAAAAGCATCGTCTGTTGGCGTAAAATCAACATCCTTGCCATCAATGCTCTTTAAAAAATGTGGAGTCACGTTTAGCCCAGTTGCAAGGCCTGCTGTATATTTTGCCACTTGCATAGGCGTGACTAAGAAATTTCCCTGTCCGATAGAAGTGATAAGGGTCTCGCCTTGAAACCACGCTTTGCCATACTTCCTCATCTTCCACTCTCTACTTGGCAAAGTCCCCACAAACTCATTTGGCAAATCAACCTCGGTTTTTCTACCAAATCCCATACGTTCAAGTATCGGCACAATAGCGTCGATCCCTATCTTTTGACTACCTTTATAAAAATAATCATCACAGCTCTCTCTAATTGCCGTATTCATATTAACATTTCCATGTCCGTGAGAGTTCCAACAGCGGAATTTACGCCCTCCAAGCTCATACGAGCCACTACAAAAAAAGCTATCATATTTACTCATGCCATTATCCAAAAACGCAAGTGCCATACCCATTTTTACGACAGATCCTGGCGGATAAAGGCCGTTTATTAGCTTATTTGTAAAAGGGTGATCGACGTTTTTTACAAGCTCTTCCCATTCAGGCTGAGAAATTCCAAGCACAAATGGATTTAGATCATACTCTGGAAAGCTACCAGCAGCTATGATAGCGCCGTCTTTTAGACTCATAACGATAACGCTTCCTGCATCCTTGCCAAAGACATCGGCCACAAACTGCTGAAGCTCAAGATCGACTGCAAGCTTGATATTTTGACTTTGTGGCGCTTGATAGTTTATCTGCTCAATCTCTTCATTTAAGGCATTTACCTTTATCTTTTTAAACCCCTGAATTCCTTGTAAGATCGGATTATAAAACCGCTCCACACCACTTCTTCCAATGTAATTTGTAAGCTTTGTCAAAGGATCATTATCCATATCTTTTTGATTTGCCCTACCGACATAGCCGATGATGTGAGAAGCTAGATCGTTATACGGATAGTGGCGTTTTGAAGCGGGCCTTATCTCTAAATTTTCACGCAAAGAAAGTGATGCAAAAAATGGCAAAAATTTATCATAATCAATAAATTCGACCACATTTATAAAATCTTGGTTATAAGCTGAGTCATTTTTTATGTATTCATTTTTAAGTTTAGTGACATTTAGATCACTAAATAGTGAGCCAATGTAAGCTAGCTCATCATCTAAAATTTTTACCTTTTTATTAGCACTTAAATGAGGTCTAATGGATACTGAAAAGCCAAGACGATTAACAGCCATTGGCTTATCATGTGCGTCAAAAATAATACCCCTAACTGGCGGAGTATAAATAGTTTTTATCGCGTTTTGCTCTGCGATTTCGTTGTAGTAAGTATTTGAGTTTATGCTTAGATGATAAATTCGTCCCAAAAGTATAATCCAAAAAAGAGCGATTACACTAAAGACGATGCGCATCCTCATAGCACTTTATCCCTAAAAAGAACGATAGCAAGGATACTTTCAAATGCTATAAAAAATAGATATTCAGTCGAAAATGCTAAATTTTGCTCATTTAAAACGTAAGCAAATAGATTATTTACAAGAAATGTTAAAGCGTATCCAGCTGCTACAAAGATGATAAGTAGGCAGTTTCGCCACTTCATCGTGGTATAGAGCCAGTCTAAAATAAAATTATAAAAAAGTAAAAAAGCAATAATCGTTGAAAAAAGATAAAATCCATGAATTTGCTCAGCAAATATTATAAAAATTATCGCAAAGTACCAATTGTGCTTAAACTCGTCGTATTGCTTTTGTTTTCTTGAATACTCCAAAATCATATAAGTAAAAAAAATACCAATGAGTGGCGGCAAGAAACCAAATTGCGTAGTTGCGATCTCATATGAGAATAAAAAAATAGCCCACCAAAATTCTTTAAAAATTTTAATATCTAAGCTGCTTATGGTTTGCATTTTATCTACCAAGAGCGTTATTTATGATAGCTTCTCTAGCCTTTTCGATACCGCTTTTATTAAGAGTTGAGACCAAGATGCCGCTTGGATCAAATTTCATTACCGCACTCTTTTGGCTTTGATTTAGCTTATCGCTTTTTGTATATAAATTTAAAATTTTCTGATCAGCCCTTAAAAAGCTTTTTAGATAAGCATCCACATTTATGTCTATATCTAAATCAAAATGCCTAGCATCAATTAGATGTATAAAAAGTCTAATGTCGCTTCTAAATTTCAAAAACTCATCTAAATTTTTACGCCATTCATCATGCTTTGACTTTGCCACTTTTGCATAGCCAAAGCCTGGCAAATCAACCAAAATGAGCTTAAATTTATCTTTTTCTTCCTGCTCATCTTTTTGCTCACAAAACTCAGCCTCAAAGAAATTTATAAGCTGAGTTTTACCAGGAGTCGATGAGCTTTTGGCTAGATTTTTTTGATTTACAAGTGTATTTATGAGGCTGCTTTTACCAACATTTGATCTACCCAAAAAGACAACTTCGCTTGTTACGAAGCTTGGAGCCTCTTTTATACTTGGACTTGATGTGATAAATTTAGCACCTAGTGGCCTTATCACTTATCTTTTTCCTCTACCTGAAAGATAAACTTAACAGGCTTTTTCTCATCACTATTTACACTATATGTGCCATCTTTTTGGTTAACAACGATCTTTTCACCATAAACATTCTTGTCAGTTTCTATCTCATGTAAATAGCCATTTCCACTAACAGTATAGATCTGTTTTGCTGGCTCATATGTAAGAGTATTGCCTTTGCCATCATAGTGCTTATCTTTTATAAAAATTTTAGCTCTTGCATTGCCAGTGGCCACATATTTTATAGGTTGGCGTTTTTTGTCAAAATAGACGATCACTTTGTCTGCCTTAAGCTCATCAAATGAGCCCTTTTTGATATTTACATTACCTATGAATTCACTAGTTTGTTTATTCTCATCTGCAAAAAAATCATTTGATGTGATTTCAACTTGCTCTGCATTTAAAAATGTAAAACCCAATATCACCGCTAAAATCGCTGATTTTCTTCTATCCATGCCCTTAACCCTTTTACCTGCGTTTGTTTTTTGCCAAGATCATAGCTTCCACTCTCACCCAGTGCCTTATCATTATTTCTTATGAGCGTGAAATTTGCTTCAGATCTTACTATTTTTGTTTTTGTTCCATATATCACTTCGTCACTTATAAATCTCAAACTATCGTTGTTTTCATAGTTCGCATTCTTTTGAAAGATGATTTCGTCATTTTGTGAGATTGCTTTGTCTGAGCTTAAAAAATGTTTTAAATTTCCTCTTAAAATTTTTGCTTTAAAACTCAAAAATTCATCTTTATCATTGTATCTATTTAGCTCATCAGCCTCGTAGACTCCGCTTATTTTCGTGGAATTTATCTCATAATCTATCACGTCATTTATCTGCATATTTGATATCTTTGTGTCGATCTTTAAAACATTTGCAAGATATGGATCTTGAGCCGCCAAAAATATCATCACGACACTAAAAATGGCCACGACGAAGTAGAAAATTTTTACAACCAACGCTTCGACCACTCGTCATATAAATTTTCTGATTTTATAATAAGCTCGATCATCTCTCTAACCGCGCCATTGCCACCTTTGTGCTTTAGTTTTGTCTTTACATCAAGCTCTTTTATCGCATCTTTTGGCTTAAAGCTCCAAGCAACTGCATTTAAAATTTTATAGTCATTGTAGTCATCGCCGATAGCTGCTGCGTTTTTAAAGCTAAGCCCTTCAAATTTTAATATCTCGCTTGCTACTTCAAATTTATCGCCAACGCCTTGATAGACGTGATTTATCTTTAGATCCTCAGCCCTTCGCTCAACGATGGCCGACTTTCTACCAGTGATGATAGCCACCTTTTTGCCAAGCTTTAGCCAGCTCTCTATCGCGTAACCATCTTTTACATCAAAAAATTTAAGCTCTTCGCCATTTGCATTGTAGATGATCTTGCCATCAGTCAGGCACCCATCAATATCTAAAAAAATAATCTCTATCATAAAACACCCTTTGTGCTTGGTGTGCCTATCCTTGCGTTTTTAGCAAGCGCTCTACGAAGTGCGACGGCAAATGATTTAAAAGTAGCTTCGATGATATGGTGAGTGTTTTTGCCACGAATTTGATTTAGATGAAGCGTGATGGCTGAATTTATAGCAACTGCCCTAAAAAACTCCTCCACAAGCTCAGTGTCAAACTCCCCTACCTTGGCGTTTTCATTAAAATTTTCATAGACAAGATAGGCTCTGTTGCTAAGATCTAGCGCACAAAAAACAGCCGCCTCATCCATAACAACGCTTGCCTCACCAAATCTCTCAACGCCACTTAAAGGATACAAGGCCTCTTTTAAAAGCTGACCCAAAACTATGCCAACATCCTCAACGCTGTGGTGAAAATCCACATGCGTGTCGCCCTTGCATGAAATTTCAAGATCAAGCAAAGAGTGCTTTGTAAAAGCTTCAAGCATATGGTCAAAAAAACCAATGCCAGTATCTATCTTTGCAACACCAGAGCCATAAATTTTAAGTTTCATTGAGATTTGTGTCTCTTTTGTATTTCTAGTTAGTTCTAAAATTTCTTCTCTCACGCCCTAACCTCTTACTATAAATGCACCTTGGAATTTACCGCTTCTTGCATAATCCCTGGCCTCGTCCTCACTTCTAAAGCCATTTAAAAATACTCTATAAATGGTAGATCCATCTATAGTAAATGTCTTAACTACCGACTTATAGACATCTATGCTTTGATGCTCTCTTTGATATCTGTTTGCGCCCTCAAGGTTTTTAAATGAGCCAATTTGCACCATAAAATCTCCACCTACAACCCGTTGCTCTGACGAAATAATAATGCCTCCAGTTGGAGCTGTCGGAGAGACTGGATTTGGCACTTTTATGCCAGTGCTTGTCGGTTTTGCTTGAGTATTAATGCTTGCAATAGCATTAATATCTTCATTAAAGCCTATGACTTCCATACTGACTGGAGCTGTGCCTGTACCGATAATATCAAGTTTAGTTGCAGCTGCCTTTGAAAGGTCTAAAACTCTATCAGCCACAAAAGGTCCACGATCATTTACGCGAACAATGACGCTTTTTTGATTTCTTAAATTTGTTACCTTAAGGATCGTATTCATCGGCAAAGTTTTGTGTGCTGCAGTCATGTTGTACATATTATAAATTTCGCCGTTTGAGGTTGTTTTACCATGAAAATTTGGACCATACCAGCTTGCTGTGCCACTTGCCTTATCGCCCACGCTTACAACGGTTGGGTAGTATGTTTTGCCATTTATCGTGTAAGGTCTCATTGTTGCTTTTTGGATAGAAGCTGAATTGTTGCCCTTTACATTAGTTGGGCCACTTGGTGTAAATGGTGCCCCGCTCCAAGAGCAACCAGTAACTAGAAGAGTAAAACTTAGTCCTATATAAAATTTTAGGCTCTTATGGTATGACAATATTTGCTCCAACATTTAAATTTGAACTAGCAAAAGAATTTGCATCTTTTAAATCTTTTTCGCTTACATTAAATTTTTTAGATAAAGAAGCTATCGTGTCACCAGTTTGGACTATATAGTTTTGAGATTTATTTTGGGCGGAAAATGGAATAATTAGTTTTTGATTATAGCTTACGGCATTTGTGCTAAGCTCGTTGTAGTCCTTGATCGCTCTATGACTAACACCTGTTTTTTTAGAGATAGAAAGTAGTGTTTCGCCTTTTTTTACAACGTAGGCATAAAAATTATTTTTACCATTAAATGGCTTGAAATTTTCTACAAAAAGCTGCTTTTTATTTTCAGGGATATAAACATAATAATCTTTTAGAGTTGGTGGAGTAAATACAAATTTTAAGTGCGGATTGTTGTTTTTCATCTTTTTTGTACTAAGGCCGATACTATCGCCTATTTGAGCTAAATTTGTACCACCAGGTACTTTTACTTTTACAAGCTTTAGTCCTCCGTTTATGTTCAATAAAGATGAATCTTTAGACATCAAGAAGTCCGCGTCTTTTGCGGTATATGCTGCTCTTAAAATTTTGATAACAAAATTTCTAGTTTCGGCTGGAAGGTATTTTTTCTCTGCGTCAAGAAGCGTTACAAGATCATCTGTGCCAGCTTTTTGTATGGCTCTTTTTAAGGCTCCATCGCCACAGTTATAGGCCATAGCTGCTAGATACCACTTGCCAAATTGATTTTTAAGCGACTTTAGATAATTTGTTGCTGCAACAGTAGACTCTACTGGATCTTTTCTCTCATCGACATACTGTCCTACCTTTAGGCCATGCAGTCTAGCCGTTTGCTCCATAAACTGCCACATGCCAGTAGCTTTTGCGTTTGAGACTGTGTGATTTGAAAAGCCTGATTCTATCATAGCTAGATAAAAGAATGACTCAGGTACGCCTGATTTTTTGATCTGCTCTTTTACCATCGGTATATACATATAACCATTTTTTAGAGCTTCTGTAAATGTTTCAAGTTGTGATTGTTTGATACCTTGCCTCATCCTTGCATAGTGAGAAGTCTTCATAAAGCTAGCATCAATATCTAGCTCTTTTAAAATTTTTACCTGAGTATCGTATGAGCTCTTTTCAGGTGTATTTGCCAGTAGCAAGGTACTACATGCAAATATTAAAAATATTTTAAGCATTGCTTTCATTTCTATCCTTTTTCGTGTCAAAACTTAAGATGCTAGCATCTTAAACAAGTGCAACGCTCAAAATTTAAGCAAAGCACTTAAACAACCTTTTGGCATTATTTGAAGTTTTTTCACAAACAACTTCAAACTCAAGGTTTAAAATTTCAGCTATCTTTTTAGCAACAAATGTCGTAAACGCCGGCTCATTTCTCTTACCACGATTTGGTTCTGGCGTGAGATAAGGAGCGTCAGTTTCAATAACTATCCTATCAAATGGGATTTTTGGCAAAATTTCGACTAAATTTTTAGCATTTTTAAATGTTAAAACACCGCCTATACCAAAATGAAAATTCCCAAATTTACAAAGCTCTAAAAGAAGTGGCGAAGCATTATAACAGTGCAAAATCGCTCCAGCTTCAAGCTTTGGTGAATACTCTTTTAATATCTTAAAAGAGTCCTCATTAGCCTCCCTAATGTGAAGAATAACGGGTTTTTTTAACTCAACAGCTAAATCAAGTTGAGCTAAAAAAATACGTTTTTGTTCATCTTTTTCTTTTATCTTTTCATTTTCATCTTTTGGCAAACGGTAGTAATCAAGACCACATTCACCAATCGCCACGCATTTTTCATCTTTAGCAAAATTTCTTAAAATTTCAATACTAAAACTCTCTTTATCATATGGATGAACTCCAACGGCAAAGAAAATGTCAGAATTTTCATGCGCTATTTTAGCCGCTTTTGGTAAATCATTGATATCAGCTCCCGGGATAATAAAGCCTTTTAGCCCTAAATTTCTAGCTTCATCTAAAATTTTATCAAGGTCAGGATCATAAACTTTACTATCTAAATGACAATGCGTATCTATAATCATAAAGCTATTTCTACTCTGTTTCTACCATTTTCTTTTGCGGTGTAAAGTGCTGAATCGCAAGCCTCAAGCATATCGTCTATCTCGCAATGCCCATTGCCAAAAGATACACCTATTGATATAGTAACTTTTACTTTTTCCTTTTTTATAGTTACTTCATTTTCAGCCACTTTGGCTCGTAAATTTACAAAAAATTTAACAGCTTCTTCTTTATTTATCTTTTTAAGGACAACGCAAAATTCTTCGCCGCCAAATCTAGCAACAATATCACTTCCTTTTGTATTGTCATTTAAAATTTTTGCGATTGATTTTAGTACCTTATCTCCGCCATCATGGCCATATTTATCATTTATCTTTTTGAAATAATCAACATCAATCATTGCAAAAGCGTAAGGCTCATTAGTCTCTTCAGCTACTTGAACATACTCTTCTACGTCAGAATAAAAAAATCTTCTATTATAAACTCCGGTTAAGAAGTCGCGATTTGCAAAATTTGCTATCTTGTTTATATTTTCCATCGCTTCGATCGTATTATTAACACGGCATATTAGCTCTTCTTTTGAAAATGGTTTTGCTATAAAATCACTCGCACCATTTTTTAAAAATATTGATGCGTCAGTCTTTTCGCTAGGCGATGTCATAACGATTACACCAAGACTATTTTTATCTTTTTCTTTTCTAACCTCTTTTAAAACTTCAAGACCATCTTTTACCGGCATTCTATAATCAGTTATTATAAGATTTATATCAGGATTATCCGCAAAATAGTTCATTGCCTCTTCGCCGTGAGCTGCGGCCAAAACTTTAAACTGAAGGCTGGTTAATATCTTTTTTATCATATTTCTAAAAGGAAGCGAGTCTTCGACAACCAAAACCTTATATTGTCTATTTTTGCTCAGTCTATTTATCATTTGGAAGATATAGTTGATATCGTCCATATTCCCTTTATAAACATAATCCACAATATCTTTATTTATAAAATTTTGCCTTGTTTCATCGTCAATGCTACCTGTTAAAACGATAGCCGAAAGTCCTTTGGAAAGCGCATAATCAACGATCTCTCCATTTGGAGCATCTGGTAAATTTAAATCCAAAATAGTCATAAAATAATCTTTGTCATGCTCGCTAATTAGCGTCTTAGCCTCGGCAAAACTGTATGCAACGTCAATTGTCATATCATCAATAGTCTTTTCCATCTGCATAACAATCAGCTTTGCTAGTGCCTTATTATCATCAACTACAAGGATTCTTTCCATATTATTCCTACAAAAATTTTTATCAAATTAGTGATGATTTTATCAAATAAATTTATTTACAAAGCTTAAATTAATAATTTAAATTAAGCTACTTTAAAAGCCCTTTAGCAAAATTTATTGCTTCTTCGCTTATATGTTCGCCACTTATCATACGCGCAAGCTCATTTACGCGCTCCTCTTTGTCAAGCTCTCTTACAACCGAGTTTTCCTCGTGACGCTCTACCAAAAAGTGTGAATTTGCCTTTGAGCTAAGCTGTGGCTGATGTGAAATGGCAAAAATTTGATAAAAATTTGCGAGCTTAAGCAAGACATTTGCGATGCTCATCGCCTCTTTTCCACTTAAATTTGCATCTATTTCATCTAAAATAATGACGTCACCGCCAGTTTTTGTGATCTCGCTAGAGGCAGCTATGAAGGCTAGCCTTAAGCGGTTTAGCTCGCCTGAGCTTAAATTTTTAAGCGAAGTCTCATTTAAATTTAAACAAACCTCATCAAGCCCCAAAATATCAAGCTTTTTAGCCTCGATCCTCAGCGCGATATCTGGCATATAAAGCTCTTTTAAGTATAAATTTATCATAGCCTCAAGCTCTTTTAAATTTGCACTCCTTGCTCTGCTTAGAATTCCAGCCAGCTCATTTGCCTTTTTGCTTAAAATTTCAAATTTCTTCTCTAGCTCGCTCTTTTCAAAGCTTAAATTTTCATATCTAGCAAGCTCTTTTTCCTTTTTAGCAAGCGCTTCTAAGGCCTCTTCCTCGCTGCCGTATCTTCTGATGATGGCATTAAGAGCCTCTATCCTATCAAGCACGCTCTCCACGTCGATATCGTCAAGCTCCTCCATATTTAGGCTATCTCTTGCAACCCTTAGCTCGTTCATCGCGTCTTCAAAAAAGCCATTATCAAGGTCACTGATGCTTAGCGCCTCATTTACACTGTGCTCTAGCTCAAATATCCGCTCAGCCCTAGCCCACGCCTCATTTATCTTATCCTTTTTACTAAGCCTCTTTTTAGTTTCCATAAGCTCTTCAAACTCGCCTTTTTTAGGCCCAACACTTCTTATCTTCTCGATCTCAAAGCTAGCAAGCTCCTTTAGCTCCTCGACCTTTTTCTCTTCCTCTTTTATAGTGGCTAGCTCTTTTGAAATTTTAGAAAATTCCAAAAACGCTTCTTCAAATTCCTGCTTTATCTCTTTAAATTTCTCATTTTTTGAAATTTCAAGCCTGTCAAGCAAATTTAGAAATTTCTCATTTTCAAACTCGTTTGCCTCTTTTGCTGAGAGGTATTTGATGTGCTCGCGCGCCACTTGGGCTAAATTTTTCTTTGAGATGGCTTGTTGGTTTATAAAATATCTCGTGCTCTTATCTTTTAAAAGCTTGAAAATATTGACCTCTTCGTTTTCTATGCCAAACTCATCAAGCTCAAATTTATGCTCCACGTCAGCTTCTATTAGCCTTGCCTCGCTATCTTTTAACCCAAAAACAGCCATTATGGCACTCATTAGCACAGACTTGCCAGCGCCGCTAATGCCAGTAAATACACTAAGACCCTCTTTGAAATTTAGCTCGACATTTTTAAAATTTAGATAATCCTTAATCAAAATTCGATCAATCATTATAACCCCAGTGAAGTTTCTCTTTTAAAATTTGAAAATAATCCCTGCCGATGTGGCGTATCAGCCTAGCTTTTTTGTTGCTAAGGCTCATGCTGACAGCTGAAATTTTACTCATATCAAACCTATCTTGACCATCAAGTACCAAAATCGCATCGCTATTTGTTCTAAATTTGACCGTATGATTTTTCGTAAGCACAACTGGGCGCTGTGTAAGCGAGTGCGAACAGATAGGAGTTACTGTGAAAACTTCGCTTAATGGATAGATAATAGGACCATTTGCGCTCATGTTATATGCCGTTGTTCCAGCAGGTGTCGCTACTATAACGCCGTCTCCAAAATATGAATTAAAATATTTTTCATTTAAAAGTGCCTCGATATGTGTCATCGAACCGCCATTTTTACTAACGATGACTGCATCGTTAAATGCTATCTTTTGCTCAGTTTTGCCATCATTTTTATGAAGCGCGACGTCAAGCATAAAAGGCATTTCTACCTCAAATTTACCATCAAAAAAGTCTTTAAAAAATTTCTCACTCTCATTAATCATTATGTCGGTTAGAAATCCGAGTCTACCAGCATGTATGCCAAGGACAAGTGGCGAGATGTGAGCTAGCTTTCTACAAGTTGAAATGATCGTACCATCACCGCCAAGAGTGATTAAAAATTCGCACTCTTTGGCTAATTTTATAAGCTCAAAACCATTTTTCTCTATACGCTTAGCGCAATTTTTTTCAAGCAAAATTTCTGCGTTATACTTTTTTAAAATTTTTTCTAATTTTTCTAAATCTTGCCTAAATAATGGATAATCTTTAGCAATAAGTCCTACTTTTTTTGTGCAAAAAGTATTAAATTTTTGTTCATTTTTCATGTAAATGATTGTAACATATTTTATTTTAACAAAGCTTTTCAAAAGAAAAAAGCGATTATAATTGCCTAAAAAACATTGCAAAGGAGCATTTTATGCGAAGTCATTATTGTACCGATCTTAGCAAAGCTGATATCGGTAAAGAAGTAATACTTTGTGGCTGGGCAAATACATATAGAGACCATGGTGGCGTTGTTTTCATCGACTTAAGAGACGTTAGTGGGCTTATACAATTAGTTTGTGATCCAGCTGATAGCAAAGAAGCACATGACGTGGCTGCAAAAGTAAGAGATGAATATGTCTTAAAAGCAAAAGGAAAAGTAAGAGCTAGAGGCGAAGGCCTAACCAATCCAAAGCTAAAAACTGGTGAGATAGAGGTGATAGTAAGCGAGCTCATCATAGAAAATCCGAGCGAGCCACTACCATTTATGATAGGCGATGAGAGCGTAAATGAGGATATCAGGCTAAAATACCGCTTTTTAGACCTTAGAAGCGAGCGTTTGCAAAATATCTTTAAAATGCGTTCTCGCGCGGCGATCGCAGCTAGAAACAGCCTAGATAAGATGGGCTTTATCGAGTTTGAAACTCCTGTTTTAACGCGCGCAACTCCAGAAGGAGCGAGAGACTACCTAGTGCCAAGCCGTGTATATCCAGGCCAATTTTACGCACTTCCACAAAGTCCACAGCTATTTAAACAGCTTTTGATGTGTTCTGGCTTTGATAAATATTTCCAAATCGCAAAATGCTTCCGCGACGAAGACTTAAGGGCTGATCGCCAACCAGAATTTACTCAAATAGATATCGAAATGAGCTTTGTCGAGCAAGAAGATATCATAAATATGGCCGAGACGATGCTAAAAGACATCTTTAAAGCCTGCGGATACGATATTAAAACGCCATTTAGACGCATGAGCTACAAAGAGGCGACCGAGACTTATGGCTCAGATAAGCCTGATCTTAGATACGATCTAAAAATGATCGATGTGATCGATATTTTCGAGCGCTCAAGCAATGAAATTTTTAGCTCTATCGCAAAAGATAAGAAGAAAAACCGCATCAAAGCACTAAAAGTACCAAATGGCGACAATATCTTTAGTAAGCGTGAGATGAATAGATTTGAGGAATTTGTACGTAAATTTGGTGCACAAGGTCTTGGCTACTTCCAAATGAAAGAAGAAGGACTAAAAGGCCCACTTTGTAAATTTTTCGAGCAAAGCGATCTTGACGAGATCGTCTCAAGATGTGAACTAAAAGTTGGTGACGTCGTATTCTTTGGAGCTGGTAAAAAGAAGATCGTGCTTGATTATATGGGACGATTTAGAATTTTCCTAGCTGAACAAATGGGCATCATCGATCAAGACAGACTTGAGTTTTTATGGGTGCTTGACTTCCCAATGTTTGAGCAAAATGACGATGGCAGCTACTCTGCGATGCACCATCCATTTACTATGCCAAAAAATATAGACGAGCCTGATCTTGAGGACATCCTATCTATCGCTCACGACGTCGTACTAAACGGCTTTGAGCTTGGCGGCGGAAGTATAAGAATTCACAAAAACGATATCCAACAAAAAGTATTTAAACTTCTTGGCATAGATGAAGAGGAGCAGCGTGAGAAATTTGGCTTCTTGCTTGATGCCTTGACATTTGGTGCGCCTCCACATGGTGGTATCGCGATTGGATTTGATAGACTAAATATGCTTGTAAATAAAGCAAGCTCGATCCGTGATGTTATAGCCTTCCCTAAAACACAACGTGCTCAGTGCCCACTAACAAAGGCACCAAGCCACGCTAGCAATGAACAGCTTAGGGAGCTAGGACTAAGGATAAGAGAGAAAGAGCAAAAGAATTAAAATTTTTGCAATAAATTTAGACTTTTAGATGTCTAAATTTGAGTTATTTTATTTAAAGATTAAATTTTTGAGATGATTTTGGATGTTGTGCAGAAAATTTCATCCCAAAGCTAGACATATAGTCTGCTGCAGGGTGAAATTTTCAAACTCATTCAAAGGCGCTCAAAAAATATAAAAAGGGAAAGAATGAAAAATTTATTTTTAATCATCGGCGCTCCAGGCTCCGGCAAAACAACAGACGCATCGATCATTGCACAACAAGATGAGAAATTTGCACACTTTTCAACTGGCGATCTTTTAAGAGCTGAAGTCGCAAGTGGTAGCGAGCTTGGCAAACTAATAGATGGCTTTATCTCAAAAGGAAATTTAGTTCCGCTTGACGTCGTCGTAAATGCGATCGTCTCAGCTATCAAAAGCTCAAATAAATCAAACATCATAATAGACGGCTACCCAAGAAGCGTTGAGCAAATGACTGAACTTGATAAGGTATTAAGCGAACAAAAAGAAATTTCTCTAAAAGGTGTCATCGAAGTAGATGTTAGCGAAGATGTGGCAAGAGCTAGAGTGCTTGGCCGTGCAAGAGGCGCTGACGATAACAACGAAGTCTTTAACAACCGCATGAAAGTCTATCTTGATCCGATCAAACCTATCCGCAAATTTTACAGCGAAAAAGAGCTACTTCACGTAGTAAATGGCGAGCGTGGCATCGATGAGATCGTAGCTGATATCAAAGATTTACTAGCTAAACTTTTATGAACTCGCAGACCTTGCATCAAAATGTGTAAGGTCTGTAAAACTTACTTTTCATTAACATCAAAAATGTAATATCCTTTTAAATTTTTACAACAAATTCCAAAAGGATAAAAATGAAAAAAATTATAATCGCTTCACTAGCTGCTAGCATCGCAATGGCTGGGGGCTTTACATCAAAATATTCAAGTGAAACGATAAGCGTAAAAGAGGCTTTAAAACTAAAAGACGACGCTAAAGTCGTACTTGAGGGCAAAATAAAATCGCACATAAAATCAGACAAATATGAATTTATCGATAAAAATGGTGACGTCATTACTATTGAGATTGATAATAAAAAATGGGGTAACATAACAGCCAACGAAGATACACCTTTAAGAATAAGAGGCAAAGTGGATAAAGACCTTATGAAAACAGAGATCGATGTCGATAGCATAGAGAGGTTATAAAGTAGTTAAATTTTACGCGTATTTAATGCAAAAAATACTAAAATCACGAAAATTTCTAATAAAAAGGACGAATATATGGACGTTTCAAAGATCAAAGCTGGCTCAAACCCAGACAAAATCAATGCCGTAATCGAAATACCTTATGGCTCAAATATCAAATACGAGATCGACAAAGATAGCGGTGCAGTAGTAGTTGATCGTGTGCTTTACTCAGCGATGTTTTACCCAGCAAACTACGGCTTTGTGCCAAACACGCTCGCAGCTGACGGCGATCCAGCTGATATTTTGGTACTAAATGAGTATCCACTCCAAGCTGGCAGCGTCATCCCTTGCCGTTTAATAGGTGTTTTGGTGATGGAAGATGAGGCGGGTATGGATGAGAAACTTTTGGCTGTGCCAGTTACAAAGATTGATCCAAGATATGATGCGATAAAAAGCTACGAGGATCTGCCGGCTGCAACACTAAATAAGATCAAAAATTTCTTTGAAACTTATAAAATTCTTGAGCCAAACAAATGGGTTAAAGTGAAAGAATTTAAAGACGCAAATGCTGCAAAAGAGATTTTAGACACTGCAATAAAAAATTATAAATAATTTATAAGCCCTATTTTTAGGGCTTTTCTTTTTAAATTTGTTCGTTTTATACTCCACGTAAAAAAGGTTATTTTTATATTTAGATAAGCTTTTTCTTGTATAATACGATTTTCTTTCAACTGTGGGTTCATAGCTCAGTTGGTTAGAGCATCCGGCTCATAACCGGATGGTCCCAGGTTCGAGTCCTGGTGAACCCACCACTTTCTATTTTATTTATAATCTTTAATCTTCTAAAAGTTCCTAACTTTAAAACTATTTTGCTTTTGATTTAAGAATCAAAGTGAACTTTTATCCACCTTGATCTAATATCTTAAAATTTATATTCCAGCTTTATGCCGCCGCTTACGCCGTAGCTTTTGTCGTTACCTAACATTCCGCCAAGTTGATAAGAAAGCGCGAAATTTTCGCTAATTTTCGCATCCGCGATCAAATTTAGCTTATAGACCGGTTTGTTATTGTCGAGCTTGTAGTCGACGTATTCGTTTGAGTTATTTAGCGAAACGTAAGATTTATCGTCAGAGTTATAGATATTTTGTTTTACTAGAAATTGTGCCGCAAATGCATTTTTATCGCTATTTAACACATATTCGACGCCGACTCCTAAAGCTACGTTAAAGTCGTTTATATCTCTTTGATCGTATCTGTCGTTTTTAAAGCCCTTTACGCCGTTTGCGCCAAATTCTAGCGCAAGTACGGGCTTGATAGCCTGAGTATATTCGCCGTTTGAGCCGATCGAAATTTTATATTTATAGTAGTTGCTTGAAAGGATACCCGTGCTTCTTACGCTAGCCTTTTGCGAATCGTTTAAGCTGCGCTTAGAATTTACGAAGGCTAAATTTAGATTGCTCTGTATCTCATGAGCGTCTCGCTCAAAAAATCCATACGCTCCAAAGCTATAAATTTTAGCATCGTCGCTCATGGCGCCAGAGTTAAATTTAGCCTTGCTCATGCCCGCATTCACGCCTAAAATAAACTCGTCATAGCTCCTGTCGTAGCCTATATACGTGCCGTAAAATTTTAAATCACCGCCGCTATCTTTATCTTTAAAGTACGCTCCGTTTACGTTCACCCAGAAATTATTTCTTTGTCTGCTAGCCTCGGCCGCTTCGTAGGCTATTGCGGCGGTCGGCTTAAAATCGCTCTCAAGTCCCGCTAGCCTAAACTGCGAAATATCGGCCTTTGCTCTTAACTGAGTAATTTGAGATAATCTCGAATTTATTAACTCATTGCCGTTTTGTAAGGCTTTGGCGCTAACTTTTAAAGACGAAGCCGAAATTTTCTTCATATCGGATTCCGCCTTTAACGCCATTTGTCTTAAAGTCTCGGTATCGCCGCTTTGGATGGCGCTTTCATACTCCGGTCTATTTTTAAACATATTTAAAATTTTATTTTGGCGTTCGCTAAATCCGGTCAACCTTAGCTCCTGCTCAGATCCCGGCGTCGCAGACGGATTCTCGGCTTTTTTATCGCTTAATCTCATCATAATTTTGCCGTCTTTTATGGCATAAGTCGTAAAAAGACCGTTAATTTTTTGCTCGGTATTAAATATCGCGCCTTTGTTTACGATACTTTCTGCGCTTACGAGCGTATAGGTTTTTTCAGCAGTCATCTCGCCTTTCAAAGCCGCCGTAAAATCGATATTAAATTTCATCCCCGCGCCAAGCGTCAAAACCTTTTTAAAATCCAAAATAGGCTCATTTGCATTACTAAAATTTTTTATATTTAAATTTTTAGCTACGATCGTATCGGGGTCAAAGGTTAGTTTGTTTGCTCCGCTAACGTCTAAATTTTCTATTTCTAATTTACCGCTTCCAGCCACTATGCTGCGAGTAGGAGCCGTATTTTTGCCGTTTATGACAAGCTCTTTTAGCTTAGTCTTCGTGCCGCCGACTCTTAACATGCTGTCGCTATCCATGACGATTCTATTTTTAAAGCTAACGTCTTTAACTAGCAAATTTCCTTTTTCTACGTTTTGGCGGTATTTTAAGCCGTCGTCATAAGTATTTGAGCCGTCGAATTTATCGATATAGTGAGTTAATTCGCCGCTTAAATTTATAACGGAATTTTTCGCCTCTATATCGCTATTTACGTCCGCGTCCTTACCTATCGTAAGTTCTGAAGAGTTTATTTTTATGCCCTCTTTCGTATTAAATTTTCGTTTATCCCAATCAGGCTGCGATAGCGTAGAGGGGCGAGTTAAATCCATATACGAAGGTTCGCTTAAACCGGCGGCGGCTATTTTATCCTTTACCGCCTGCGTTAAGACGCTAGCATCTGCCGTAGCATGAGCGGTCGGATGTCCTTGAAGCGTAACCTTGGCGTTATTTAGACTCAAACTTCCATCTATATCAAAACCGCCGTCAAATACGAGCTCTCGCCCTTGCCCATCGTGTTTTACGTCTATATTTTTATCTACGCTCGCATGAAATATCGTATCCTTACCGCTTTCGCCGTTTATTTTAAGCGTTGCTTTTTGAGTGGATAAATTCGTGATTTTAGCGGCGTTTGAATTAGCCGAAACGTTATTAAAAATTTGATCGAATCCGTTTAAATCAAGCTTTCCTCCGCCGTTTCCAAAGAAAATTTTATCTTTTAGGCTATCGTCTACGCTGAGTCTTAATAAACCTCTACCGCTCGTTAAATAAATTTTTTCAAAGGCGTTTACGGCTCTTAGATCCACGATACCGTCGCCTAATCTTAATGTTTTATTGCCACTAGAATTTACGATTAAGCTTCCTTTGCCGACTTTATGTACGCTAGTATCGGCCACTACGTTTAAGCTCAAACTTGCGCCGCTAGCTACGTCAAAGCCCGCAAGTCTAGTTATTTTATTGCTTCCGATACCGTTTAGAAGGGTAAAATTTCCGCTATTTACGACGATTCCGCCGTGGCCTAAGTCAAGGTTAGAATTTAGCGTAATGCTTGAACCGTTTGCGGCGTTAAATATATTATCTTTATTTCTTACGAGTTGGGCATTTGAGACGTTTAAACCGCTTACTAAATTTTCGTAATTTCTCCTATAGTCGCTAAAATCTCTCATTGTTACTATTGAGGCGTGATTGCTATTATCGGCGACCGCCGATAAAACCCCTACTAAAACCCATTTTTGCGCCACCGTATCGTACACGAAAAACCCAGAACCGCTATCGCCCGGCAAAAGTCTATTTCTAAAGCCTCTATCAGAGGTCATAAACATATAAACGCCGGGCCTATTTATACTTGAAAGATTAGTTTTATAATGTGTCGAATAATTTACGCTTATTTCATTTACGCTTCCGCCCAAAGCCTGGTTAACGATACCTTGATCTTCAAATTCTCTTGCGCTTACGACGGTGTTATATCCATCCGACTCCGTCTTTGGTTTTGGCTTTTCAAGCCCGAGCGCTCCGGTGCCCGCCTGATAGGCAAGGACGTTATCGCCTCTAGCCCCGCCGCTATTTTTTATATCTTTTATATAGTCTTCTATCTTTTTTGCATTGGCCTCATCTTTGGTTCTATCGGCGCCTGAGATATCTAAATTCGGTACGTCTAGCGGATCGATTTGTCCCTCTACGATATATTTTGTGGTTCGCATATAGGCTGTATCGGAGTTGTATAGCCTCTCGGTCGGGGTCGCCGTATGAGAGGTTAGATATTCGTATTTAGTATTACCAAACCATCCCCTATTTTCGTTAAAATTACTAGCCGCGGCAGCCCCCAACGTATGGTTCGCCGTTACGACGAAATTTCGTCCGAGCGAAGTAAAATTTCCTTTATTATTTCTAGCGCCGCTATTTGGGATTTTATCAAACGTGAATTTGTCGCCGTTTCTTTGCGCAAATTCTAGCGGAGCGTCTTGTGGAGCAAAAGCTCCCTTATTTTGCGCGAAATCAAGATAATCCCTATAATAATTCGTTCCTATATCCATAACCTGCGCATTTGCACAAGCGCATAAAATGCTTGCCAAAGCGATAGAAATACCGAATTTGTTATTTTTCAAGATAAACCTCCATTTTGTGAATATAATTCCATTTAAAATAAGGGAAGCATTTTACAATATTTTTTATTGTTTAATGACTAAAACCTTAATTATTTTTTTAGACATTAAATTTACGATATAAATTTTTATCTTATTAAAATTATCTTACTTTTTATAAACTTACTTTTGGTTATAATTACACCAAATTTGGTCGCAGTTGCGATTTACATTTGCATAAATTTACCTTCAACTACCATTTTTGCAAATTTCAAAAGTCAAATTTCACAAGTTTCGCATGCCGAAAATATCAAATTTACATTTCTTAAATCCCAAAAGTAGATTTCGTGGAATTAAAACAAACCGGTATATCACGCCGTGGCTTTTTAAAAGGTACTTTAGCCACAGCCGCTGTTGCCACTCCGCAAACGATGCTAGCTGGCTTTACGCCATTTAAGTCTGACTCGCTTCAGGTTTGGTCGTGTGGAGGCCTATCTGAAGCTTTTAACGAGCTAAACGCCATTTACGAATCAAGAACAGGGCACAATATCCAATACACCGGCGCTTTTGCTGGCGCTCTTGGCAAGTTGCTTTTAGCACTTCAAAGTACGACCGAGCTCTTTGGAGCAAGGGTTTTAGAGCTTTCTAAAAAACTTCGCAAAGCTGGTCTTAGCCTTCACTTTAGACCGCTATGCTTTACTGACTACGTCCTAGTCGTGCCAAAAGGCAACCCTGCTGGCATTCGCGACTTAAAGGACCTTGCTGAGCCAGGTGTTAGAGTGATGCTGCCGCTTAGATCATCGCCCTCTGGCAGTGGCCCAGTCAAGGGGATCTTAAAAAACTCAAACCTCACTGATGCGGTGATGAAAAACATGGTCGCAAACGGGTAATGTGTCATAAATATGATGTGCGAGCTAGTTAATGGCAAGGGTGACGCTTCTATCATCGAAAAGCGCCTAACAACGCACGATAGGTTTAAAGACAAGATCGAGTATATGCCCATCGATGAAAAGCTCATCCCGCCTGGACCGCTCACTTTTACGCTAAATATAATGAAATATGTAAAAGATGAAAGGCTTGCAAATGATTTTGCAGACTTTGTTTGCGGCACCGAGGGGCAAGAAATTTTTGAAAAACATGGCTTTACCTCCATTTATTCAGCGCGTGGGCTAGAGCTTATAGAAAGGTTTGGTGTAAAAGATGTGTAGTAGCTGTAATAGCGCATGCTCTAATAGCAGTGCATGTGGCAATGTAAATTTAAAAAAGAAAAGCAAAAGCTCTCCCACAACGCTATGTTTAAAGCCTCTTTTGATGTGATGGATGCTTGCAAGCTTGCCACTCCTAAAACTGCCGTGCCTAATATCTTTTTCATTTTTGATCCTTTTGTTTTTGATTTCCAACTTTCGTTTGGATGAGCGCATTATAAAAGCCTTAAATAAAGCTAGGATGAATAAAGGAAAATTGTTTTAACTTCGTTAAAAGACAAATATCTAATCGCATTTTGACTACGAATCAGAACGATATACTTTGAAACAGCAAATAAATCTGAAGGGAAATAAAGGGGAAAAATACAAAAAACAAGAAAGCTTAAAGTTCTTGAAACATCGTTAAAATCTAGATTTTAAAAGGATTTTTGAAGATAAATGGCTCCGGATGCTGGGTTCAAAAATATATAATTCTTAAACACTCCAAAATATTCTATAAATCCCTAAAATACGCCATTTAATAGCTTAAGTATATTCCAAGTTACACTAGAATATCATGCATTTTTATAAATTTTGGGAACAAATAGGGAACAAATTTAGGGGGTATTATGGCAGGAAAACTTAAAAATTACAACTCATCGTTCGGAGTCAATAAATACCCGGGAATTTTCTTTAATAATCTAGCTAGCGGTGACGTAGTTTTTTATATGAGAGTTACGCTTGAGGGTAAAAAGGCAAACGTCAAAATCGGGTCGAAATCCGAAGGTGTAAATATAACCTACGCATATAACAAAAAGAAAGAATTCGACGCAAAGCAAAGAAACGGAGAGCTTCCCGATAGCATATCCAAGAAAATAGCTGCCAAGAATAACAAAAACTCGCTTAAATTTGATGAGATCGCAGACGCCTTTTTTAATTTTAAACTAGAAAAAGAACCTGATAACGCCATCAATATAAAAGAGCAAAGGCGAGATTATGAAATTTACCATAAGGATAAATTAGGTGGTCTAGCCACGACGCAGATAACGCCCGAGACGATAAGCGAGCACCATAAGGATATCTCTCAAATCATCTCTCCTAAAACCAAACGTAAATTATCGCAATCTCGCATAAATGCCATAATGGGTATAGTTAGGACGATTTTTAATCACGCTATAAAAAATGACCTTATCGATCATATTAGCCCGTACAAAATAGAGCTAAAAAAACAAACAACAAGCGAGAGAGATTTTTGGAGCTTATCGAGATAGAACTTTTACGCAAAGAAGTAGCAGGCAAAGAAGAACTTCGCCCTAGAGCTGTTCGTTGAGCTTGCTTTATGTACGGGAGCTAGGTTGGAGGGAATTTTAAACATCAAGAAAAAGGATTTAGCGCTATCTACCAAGTCAGTCACCATAAGCGATTTTAAAACAAAGAGCACGTATACCGGATTTCTAAGTAAAAGAGCTTTGGGGATGATAAATCAAATTTATACCGCCCTATCCCCGAACGATTTTTTAGTAAATAAGCCAAAAGCAACTATCCAAAACGTCTTACAGCCGTTACTAAATAAGCTTTTTATCAAAATTTAGATATAAGCGACGCAACCAATAGAGTAGTTATTCATACCCTTAGGCATACGTTCGCTTCACATCTAGCTATAAAAGGCACTCCTATACTAACGATAAAAAAGCTAATGAATCACTCTGATATCAACCATACCTTAAGATACGCTAAACTAATGCCGGATAGCGGACGAGAGATGGTGGAATCTTTGTATGAGTAGGTTTATACAAGTTATTTATTCGGCGACAAATGTGTAAAATAAACTGTATTTTATATCATATATGGTATAATAGGGCTTAGCCACATAAAAGAGTTACGATGTGGAGCATAGAGTTTGCAAGCGAAGCCATAAAAGATGAATTCTTGGGATTGCCCGTAGGACTTAGACAAAGAGGCTATAAAATGTTCGAGCTCTTAGAGGCTAGGGGTAATACCTTAGGGGAGCCGTACACCAAAAGCCTAAATGACGGACTATTTGAGATACGTATAAAGTCGGATGAAGGTATAGCTAAAAGCATATATTGTTATGAAATCGGCAAAAGGATAATAATCCTGCTAACTTTTGTCAAAAAAACGCAAAAAACGCCAAAAAGCATACTAAATTTGGCGGAACAAAGATTAAGGGAGTTTAAAGATGGGAACCGTTAATTTTAGAGAAGTTTTAAAAGAAGAGCTAAAGAATCCAGAATTTAAAGCGCAATACGATGCGTTAGAGGACGAATATAAAGCCATAGAAGCTTTAATAGACGCCAGAAGCGAAGCCGGGCTAACTCAAAGCGAGGTAGCTAAAAGGATGGGCATAACCCAATCAGCCGTAGCTAGGATAGAAAGCGGAGCGTATAATATCAAGTATAAAACATTTTTTAACTACATAAAAGCTTGCGGTAAAAGAGTGGCGATAGTTTGAGTGAGATTAATTATCTAGCAAATACTCAAGTCAATACAGAAGAAAATATTAAGCTTTGTTGATTATCAAATCGGGGCTTTTTTGCAAATACGACTGTTAGTAATTTGGAAAAAATAAGATCGTTATGGTATAAATATATTTTTAACACGATAAAATCGAGATTTTTAATACGTCTACAAAAATAAATACGGCTATATTATAACGATGCTTGTTTTATTAAATAATCTTAATCCCACACAAAAATACTCTTCTTTTTGATTTTTATTTCTTGCTCAAAAAACAATCTCTACTTTAATCTTTATTTATGCTATATAAAAACCAACAAAATCTCAATTTTTAAAATTTGCGCTAAAATACCAAATAAAAAAACAAAAGTAAATTTCCCTATAAACCAAAATTTACTTTAACTTAATAAAAAATAATCGCTTCTAATTCCATCGTATAGTCTTAGAACTTAATATCATTTATCAAAACATCAAGAATAAACAACCCTTACATAAGACAATATGTTAGTACTTACTTAGCAAACTCAAATGAGTTTGCTGTAAGGTCTTGGCAGACGGCCGATATTTTTCTTTGTCTAGGCAAAAGAAAAATATAAAAACTTAGACGAAACCTTATCGCTCGAAAATGATTTTTCATCGGCAAAATGTCTAAGTTTTCATATAAAAAGCCCTTAATGAATATAATTAAGGGCTTTTTATATACGGTCGGTGTGTTTGAGTCGTGCACGGACTATATAACAGTAAAATACAGCTTGACAAAAATTAGTTTTTTTTAATTTGACTCTATAATATAAATTTCCTTCTCGGTCTTACGTTAGGCTGCAAATTATATTTATAATTTTTCAAGATTTAACCTATATACAGCAAGTTATGTGCGATCCAATTCTAGCCTTATACTATTTTTAGTATTCCTTCATTTCTTATATAAATATATAGATAATGATAAAATCTTAGTCAAAAAATATCTTAAGATATATGCTAAATTTGCATATATAAATCATCATCAGATACCGATAAAATCGTACTAAAAATAGTTTAAGTTTTTTCTTGATTTAAGCAAGATTTCACTATAATCAAATCTTAAATTTAGATTTTAAAGCTATCATTTCGCAAAAATTAAGGAAAATCATGCAACCTATTTTTACGACCCAAATCACCAAATTTAAAGGCGCGCAAAAAAGCGTCGTTGATGATATTTTGGTGCGCGAGATCAAGCTTGAGATCTACATAAACGGCAAGCGTTTCGGCGCGCTCATGGCAACTCCGACCGATCAGGAGGCACTAGCTGCAGGCTATCTCATCAGCGAAAATTTGATCGCAAGCCCTGAGGATATCGAGAGTATAGAGCTTTCAGAGGATGCTTTAAGCGTGCGGGTAAAGGCTAAAATCAACGAAAAGCGCCTCGAGCAGTTTGACGAGGAAAAGGTGATAATCAGCGGCTGCGGGCGCAGCTCGACGGCAAACATCGACCCTGAGGCTATGGCGGCGCGCTCTATAAAGGCCGACGTCAAATTTAACAAAGACGAAATTTTGCGCCAGATGGGGCAGTTTTACACGCAGTGCGAGCTTTACGAGATGACGGGCTGCGTGCATACGGCTAAGCTTTTCGTAAGCGGCGAGCAGTTTTACATCGGCGAGGATATCGCTCAGCACAACACTATAGACAAAGCCGTCGGCAAAGCTATACTAGCCGGCGCGCAGCTGCAAAATTCGTTTTTGATGGTGAGCGGCAGGCTCAGCTCTGAAATGGTCGCAAAAGCGGTCATGCACGGCATACCCGTGCTAGTCTCGCGTACGGCTCCTACTAGCCTTGGCGTCGTGATAGCGCGTAAATTTAAGCTCACGCTGTGCGGCTTTGCGCGCGGCGAAAATATAAACGTATATAGCGGCACGGAGAGAATCCATGAGTGAGCAAATCCGCGAACTGATCGCAAAACTGTTAAATCCAAAGGGCAGGCTAGACTGCGGCGCGGCGTTTAAGATCGCCGAAAAGCTAGGCGTAGAGGTCGGTCTGGTTAGCGACGAGGCCGAAAAAATGGGCGTAAAGATCGACAACTGCGAGCTGGGGCAGTTTGGCGGGCTGGAAAACGGACGCGGCAAATACACCGTGATGACGCAGCTAAAGCAAATGACCGACGAAAAGGGCAGAATACTGTGCAAAGACGCTAGAGACGCGGCTACGGGCGTGGGGCTAAAGACGATCCGCTCTACGCTAAAAGACTATAAAATCGACGTAAAATACTGCCAGTTGGGGTGTTTTAAGGAGAAGAAAGGAAAAAAGATGAGAGTAAAAACCAAAACTTGGATAGAAAACGACGAGGGCGAGCTGATATTTGGTAAGGGCAAAACCGAAGTCCTAGACGTCATCGCCGAGGTCGGCTCGATCTCAAAGGCCGCCGAAATCCTAGGCATGAACTATAAAAAATGCTGGAATCATCTGCAAATTTTGCAAAAAAATCTAAAAGAGGAGCTCTTTACCACCAAGCAAGGCGGCGGCGAAAACGCCGGCACGACGCTAAACGAGCGCGCGCATGAGCTCATAAACGCCTATAGACAGCTTCAAAACGACATCGAGGATTTTGCGGATAAGCGCTTTAAGGAGTTGTTTTTGAAAAAAGACGGCGAGAAAAATGACGCAGCTAAAGACGACAAAAAAGATAAAAATAAATAAAACCACATCAAATTTAAGGGAGAAAAAATGTACGTAAAACTAAACGATAGGGTCTATCTAAACAAAGATAAAATCACCAGAGTAAAGGTAGATAGCGTCCAAGACGGTATCAGGATTCGCTTCTACGAGGGGCAAAATCAGGTCGCTAAAAGCGGACGCTTCGAAACTGAGGCAAAAGCTATCGAGTGGCTAGAGAAAAATTTTATAAATAAATAATAAAATGGTCGTGAGTCTCTGTGGCTTGCACTTCTGTGCTTTATCAAGTTAAATTTGCCGCTTTGCGGTTAAATTTAGCTTGCTCAAATTTAATCTCCAAATTTACTAAATCATTTCCACAGCAAAAGCCCGAAATTTGCGAAAATTTACTATAATTACCGTATCAAATTTAAAGAGTAAAAAATGGCAAATTTAGACGAAATAAGAAAAAATATCATCCTAAAACCGGGCGTGCATTATTTTGATTTCGCGGCTTCCGGGCTTGCTTATGAGCCCGTAGAGCGCGAGATAGCAGATGTTCTCAAAATCTACGCCAACACCCACTCTGACAGCAGCTCGAGCGCCATCATCACGCAGCGGCACTACGAGGGTGCGCGCGAGAGCCTAAAAAAGCTGCTAGGCCTTGACGAGCGGTTTTATCTCATCGCTTGCGGACAGGGCGCGACGGCCGCGATCAAAAAATTTCAGGAGTTGCTTGGCATCTATCTGCCGCCTGCGACCAGAAGCGCGATCGGCGAGGCAAATTTACGCGCCGCGCAGCTTCCGCTCGTGCTCGTTTCGCCATACGAGCACCATTCAAACGAGCTTAGCTTTCGTGAGGGGCTTTGCGACTACATGCGCGTGCCGCTTAGCGAGTCCGGCGAGATAGATATGCTAGGACTCGAGCGCATACTGAAGCTAAATGCCGGGCGCCGTATCATCGGCTCGTTTAGCGCCGCCTCAAACGTCACGGGCGTCGTCAGCGACTACAAAAAAATCAGCGAGCTAATCAGAGCCGCGGGCGGGATCGTGGCCTTTGACTGCGCAGCGCTGAGCTCGCACGCAAATTTAGACTGCGATCATTTCGACGCGATTTTCCTCTCGCCGCATAAGTTGCTCGGAGGGCCCGCTAGCTGCGGGCTTTTGGCGATCAAAAAGGAGCTGCTTAACAGCGATGTGCCGACGTTTGCCGCAGGCGGGACGGTCGCCTACGCCAGCCGCGAAGGGCACGTGTTTTTGAAAAATCACGAGCAGCTAGAGGAGGGCGGTACGCCGCCCATAATCGGGCTCATACGGGCAAATTTGGCCTACGCGCTACGAAACGAGGTGGGTTTTGAGAGGATAAAAAGCGCCGAGGACGAGCTCGCGCGGCTTTTTGAGAGCGAGCTTAATAGTATAGACGAGGTCATAAACTACGCTCCAAAGGGCGCGCCGCGGCTGCCGATAATTTCCTTTAACGTGCGCGGCGTCTCGGCGTATGATTTTGCCGCGAGCCTTAGCAACGACTTTGGTATCCAGACGCGCGCGGGCGTGATGTGCGCTGGGCCGTACGCTCACGATCTGCTGGGTATCAAGGAGGGGCGCATGCCAGAAGCCAAGCCCGGCTTCGTGCGCGTGAGCCTGCACTACACGCACACCGAGCAAGACGTGCTCTATCTCGCGGGCGCGATAAAATCCTGCATCAAAAAGCACCGCGAGCTTTGGGGCGAGGAAAAGGCGATGTATGAGATGTTCGGCGGGAAGATTTAGCTTTACAATAGTGGTTAACTAGAAACAAAGTCAACAAATTTAAAGAGGCGCTACAAATGAAAATTCAAATAATATCTTACTCCACAATATTTAAAATAAATGATCCGCACATGTCTTGCACTATTAGCACTTTTGAACGTCCTAAGAGTTTTGATGAATTTGATATAAATGTTATAGATTTAAATAGTCCTAACTTATGGAGTTTCAGCCCAGAATACCAAAAGTGCACTGAGGCCGTATATCACCTTAAGACATTAAAAGAAATTATGAGAAACTCAAAAAGAGGTATATTTATCATAATAATGCCTACAAATATGAAGGTATCAGTGCATTATTCTGAATGTTATACTAATCAAACCGTTGCAATTAAAGATATTCTCAAACAAGTTAACCAGGAATTATCTACACTGGTTTTGTCTAATATAAAGTTAAGATATGAAATAAGCACAACAACCATAGACGAGCAAAATTTTTATTCCGATTTTATATTTGACAATGTGGATGGCGAGACCATCAAATGGTCAAATGGAGGTAAGAGCACAATAGTAAAACATAATGAGGGGCTATATTCGACTACTCTTTTTATCGAAAACGCAACTAATGATTTAGAAATTTTAGTATCATTTATTGTTTCTAGATTCCAAAAATCCGATGTTCCTGATTGGTTTAATGGTTTTGAGTATTTCGATGATGCAATGCTGAAAAACAAACGCAACAAATTATTGGATATATATCGGCAAATTGAAGATATAGATAGGCAAATTGATAAAAATAATAGATTTAAATCAATCCTATATTCAAATGGAGATGAGTTGATTGGTGTGGTAAAGGAAATTTTAGTAGATATTTTTAAGTTGCAAGATGATTATTTTATAGATGTAAAAAAAGAAGATTTTAGATTCGAATGTGGAAATATGAACTTTATAGTAGAAATAAAAGGGATAAACACAAACGTTAAAAATAGCAATATAGCACAATGCAAGAAACATGTAACTGATTTTTTAATAGCCGAAGATAATACTATGTCTCCTGATAACGTAAAGGGACTACTGATAATTAATCCTCAACGCGACATAGATCCTAGCAAAAGAGAGCCGATACATGTCAATCAAATAAGTTATGCAAAAAGTGAAGGTATATTAATAATAACGACTTTAGAATTACTAAAATTATATCAAGCGTATACTAAAGATAGAGTTGTTAGTAATGTGTGCTTTGAGGTATTTAAAAATGACGTCGGAGAGTTTAAATTTGAATAAGAGGTAAAATAGATTTTGATTTATAAAAAAGGGCGCAAAGCGCGCCCGAATCACGCAAATTTAAGCCATAAATTCGACTCAAATTTGCGCGTAAATAAAATTAGTTTTTGCGAGTATTCGCGTCAGGCGTGAAAAGCGGCTTATCTAGCAGCTTAAAGTCGCCGATAAATTTCTGACCCTCTTCGCTCGTCGCCCACTCTATAAATTTATTTGCGTTTTCGATGTCGGCCTTAGCGCAGTGCTTCGGATTTACCGCGATTAGCGAGTAGAAGTTCTTTAGGTCGTTGTCGCCCTCGTTGATGATGACCATCTCAGGCGCGCCTTTTTTGGTGTCCTCGTACTTGATGTAGGTGCCGCGGTCGGTGAATGTCACGCCCTTTTGCTCGGCTGCAGCGTTGATGGTAGCTAGCATGCCTTGGCCGGTTTGCATATACCAGCCGTCTTTTTCAGGCACTTCGCCGATGATTTTTTTCCAGATACCTTTTTCTTTGTTGTCAGTGCCTGATTTATCGCCGCGAGAGAAAAATTTGATATTCTCTTTTTTGATCAGCTCAAAGCTCTCTTTTATGTCTTTGCCTTTAAATTTATCGGCGATAGATTTATCGGCGATAACGACGAAATCATTGTACATTACGGCTTTTCTCTCGACGCCAAAGCCTTTTTCTACGAATTCTTTCTCAACTTTTGGCGAATGCACGAAAAGTATGTCCGCATCGCAGTTTTCGCCAAGTTTTAAAGCAGCGCCCGTGCCTACGGCGGTCCATTTGATATCGACGCCGGTTTTTGCCTTATACACAGGGTAGATCGCGTCTAGTAGCCCAGTGTTATCGGTGCTGGTGGTGGTAGCCATGATGAGTTCGCTATCGCCCGCAAACGCCAAAACGCTCGCGATTAGCGAGCCTAATATTACTTTTTTCATTTTTCTCCTTTTTTAAAAGTATGCTATTATAGCATATTAAATTAACCATATAAACATACGGAGAAATAATATTTGGACTTTCTACTAAACGGATTCTTAGAGGCCTTTAGGCTGCTTTTTAGCGGCGATGAGGAAACGTATTCGGCGATCAGGGCGACGCTTTACACTTCGAGCGTTTCGATATTTTTTACGATTTTAGTCGGTTTTCCGCTAGGCTTTACGCTGGGATTTTACGATTTTAAAGGGCGCAGGATTTTGAGACTGCTCAGCGATACGGCGCTTGCGATACCCACCGTTGCGATCGGACTTATTTTGTATGCATTTATCACGCGAAACGGCCCGTTTGGCGAGTTTGGGCTGCTTTTTACGCTAAAGGCCGTGATGCTGGGGCAGTTTGTGCTAGCACTACCTATCATCATCTCGCTAAGCGCTAGCGTCGTGGAAAATATGGACAAAAAGCACTATCTAACCATCCTAAATTTACGCCTGAGCCCGCCAAGGCTAGTGGGCTGCGTGCTTTACGAGCTAAGATACGCTTTGATGGTAGTCGTAGCGACGGCGTACGGGCGTATCGTGGCCGAGGTCGGCGTGGCGATGATGATCGGCGGAAATATCAAATACTTTACTCGCACGATCACGACTGCGGTGTCGCTGGAGACGAATAAGGGTGAGTTTGCGATGGGTATAGCGCTGGCTTTGGTACTTATCTTTATCGCATTTGCCGTAAATTTGACGATACACGCGCTAAAAAGGCTGGATAAATGAAATTTGATAAAATTAGAAATTTTACGCTCGCAAAATGCGCTCTAGGCGAGTCAAATTTGAGCTTTTTTGTAAATTTAACGAGAAAGGCGCAAAGTGATAAACGTTAGAAATTTACGCCTAAACTACGGCGCGAGCGAGATTTTAAACATCCCGCACCTTGATATCGACGTTAGTAAAATCACCGCGCTAACGGGCAGCAACGGCAGCGGCAAAAGCACGCTGATGCGAGTAATGTCGTTTTTACAAAAGCCCACTAGCGGCGAAGTGCGGCTGTGGGGGAGCAGCGCGCCGAGTCTAAATTTACTGCGCGACGTTAGCATTTTGTTGCCCGAACCGGCACTTTTAAAACGCTCCGTGAGGGAAAATTTTAGAGCCGTTTTAAAAAGCCGCGGAGTGCTAGCGGAATTTAACGAAAGGGCGAGCGAGGCGTTAAATTTGGTCGGGCTTAACGAGAGCTTTTTGAACAAGCGCCACTTTGAGCTTAGCTCGGGACAGACGCAGCGCGTTAGCTTTGCGTTAAATTTGGCGCTTAGATCGCATTTATATCTACTCGACGAGCCGACAAACAGCGTGGACGTGGGCACGTCAAAGCTTTTCGGCAAGGCGGTGCTTTACATGCGGCAAAGATACGGCTGCGGCTTTGTGATCGCTAGTCACGACGACAAATGGCTAACCGCAATCGCCGAAGAAAACGTCTTTTTGCACAAGGGGCGCGTGTGCGAATTCGAATACAAAAATATATTCGACGCGCGGGACGGGGTTTTGAAATTTGACGAAAACGCGAGCGTAAATTTGCCGCAAAATTTACGTAACGCCGTAAAAATCGCCGTAAATCCAAGCAAAATAACGCTAAGCAAAACGCCGATAGATGGGTATTTGGGCGGCATCTTGCACTCGGTTTCGCTCTATCTTGGCAAAGAGCTTTTGGTGAAAATCAAAGTCGGCGACTTTTTGATTAAAACGCTGGCGGCGAATTCGCAAAATTTTAGAGTCGGCGAAAATATTTATTTTAAATTTGACGAGGAAGCGTTTTTGAGGCTTGAATGAGCCTCAAATTTTGCAAATTTCGCTTCAAATTTTAAATTTAGGCTCGTTTAGCGCCCGTTAAAATAGCCTAGTTAAAAGTAAATATCAAAATAAAGCGTAAATGCAAGATATATGCGTAAATTTCATATTTATTTTATTTCCTAAAATTCGCCGTAAGCAATATGCAATTAAGGCATATTTAAGCGTATATTAATTTTTTTAATTTATTTTTTTTTAAGTATAAGAAATAAGCCAAAACATAGTATAGTTTCACAATCGAGAAAAATCTCAAAAAATAGATAAAAATGATAAAGGAAGGCGATGACTAGCAAGGGCGAATTTGCGGCGGGACGCGGGCTTTACTACTCGCTATTTTCGCGTTTTTTCGTTTTTAGCCAAGACGCCGACAGATTTAGCGGCGTAAACGCGATGCTAGGCCTTGCCTCAGCGCACGCTCTAAACGAAGAATCGGCTGCCGCGATAATGCGCATACAGGTAAAATTCGACGAGGAAAATTCGCAAAATTTAGCGGATGAATTCGATGAAATTTTCCACGCTCTACCAAGTCCGCTCAGAAACTCGCTATCCTACTACGACGAGGGCTACGAGGTCGGACACGCCTGCGCAAAAGTGCGTAAAATTTTAGCCCGCACAGACATTAGGCGCGACGAGGCTAAATTTAAAGAAAACGAAGACAACGTGGGTTTCGTGTTTGCGCTAATGAGCGAATTTATCGCGAGAGAGAGCGAGCTGGAGCTATACGGCGAGCTTGAGGAGCAGCTCTTTAAAGAGATCATAAATCCAAACATCGACGAGTTTATAGAGAATCTTTTTAATCACGAAAGCAGCGAAATTTACAAAGACGTAGCGGTACTTCTGCAAGGATTTATAGAGTTTGAACGCGTAGTTTTAAGCGCGCCGCGTCCTATAAATCAAGGTGAAAACAAAAAGACCTTGGACGGAGTTTCAAGATCCGAGGCCATAAGAAGGCAAAAAAACCGAGTGAGAAAGCTAAAAGCTATGGAGGAAGAAAATGCAAAAAAATAGGCGAGAATTTTTAAAAAAGGCGGGGCTAGTCGGCGCGGCAGCGGCTACGGCCGGAGTAGCGACGGCAGCGGCGTCAAACCTAAAATACGGTAAAAGCAAAAAGACCGAAGTGCTTTATAAAAGAAGCAAAAACTGGGATCTGTACTACGAACAAGCGAAATAATAAAAATTTAAGAAAGGATAAATATGTCTGAGGCAAATTTACGTCTTATGCCCCACTCAAACGCAGTCGGGCGAAGATCGTTTTTAAAAATGGCCGCGCTAGCGGGCGTAGCGGGCAGCATGAGCGGACTGGCCGCTAGCGGCGTAACTAGAAGCGCCACAAAAGAAGAAATGGCAAATCCGTTTCCAAACTCTAAAATCGTAAAAACCGTTTGTACGGTTTGCTCCGTTGGATGCGGAGTGCGCGCCGAGGTAGAAAACGGCGTTTGGGTACGCCAAGAAGTAGCTCAAGATCATCCGGTAAGCGCTGGCGGCCACTGCTGTAAGGGTAGCGACGTCATCGATATGGTGCGCTCTCACTGCCGCGTAAAATACCCGATGAAAAAAGTAGGCGGCAAATGGAAACGCATCAGCTACAAAGAGGCTCTTGATGAAATCGGCGCCAAACTAAAAGCGTATCGCGAAAAAAATCCAGAGCAAGTAATGTTTCTAGGCTCTGCAAAAGATTGCAACGAACAAAGCTATTATATAAGCAAATTCGTAGCGATGTTCGGGACTAATAATCTAGATCACCAAGCACGTCTTTGACACAGCTCTACAGTCGCCGGTGTGGCGAATACTTGGGGTTATGGAGCTATGACCAATCATCTTGGAGATATCCAAAACGCGAAGTCTATCTTTATAGTGGGCGCAAATCCGGCGGTAAATCACCCGGTCGGCTTTAGACATTTTCTAAAAGCGAAGGAAAATAACGGCGCAAAGCTAATCGTGATCGATCCAAGATACACGAGAACTGCGGCTAAGGCTGATTATTTTGCTCAAATTCGTACCGGCACGGATATACCTTTTATGTATGGCATGATGAATATCATCTTTCAAAACGGCTGGGAAGATAAGGAATTTATAAACGACCGCGTCTACGGTATGGATCTGATCCGCGAAGAGGCTGCCAAATGGACACCTGAAGTCGTAGCAGATGTTTGCGGGATCAAAAAAGAGACGCTTCTTGAGATAACCGAAGTTTATGCCAAAAATCGCCCGGGATCGGTCGTTTGGGCGATGGGTCTAACTCAGCACACCATAGGCAGCTCAAACACTCGTATCGCTCCGATCCTGCAACTAGTGCTAGGAAATATGGGCGTTAGCGGCGGCGGCTGTAATATCCTTCGCGGCCACGACAACGTTCAAGGCGCGACGGATATGGCGAATTTGCCGACCGAGTTACCCGGATACTATCCAAAAAACGAAGCCAACTGGAAATACTTCGCTAAGATGTGGAAGGTCGATTTTGAATGGCTCCAAAAGAATTTCGTTAAGCCTGAAATGATGTTTAAACCCGGATTTACGCTATCAAAATGGTGGGCGGGCGTGCTTGACGGTAAAAACGGCAACGAAGCCGTAGATAATGCCGGCGACAGTATAAAAGCCTTAGTAGTAATCGGCAACGGTATCACCTCTACCGCGCAACAAGTAAAAGTAAAAGAGGGCCTAGACGCGCTTGAGCTTTTGGTTCTAGTAGATCCTTTCGTAAACGATGCCGGCGTGATAACGGACAAAAAAGACGACGTCTATATACTACCTGCGGCGACGCAGTTTGAAACCAGCGGCACCGTCGTAGCCACAAACCGTAGCGGCCAGTGGAGAAGTCAAGTCGTGGAGCCGCTTTTTGAGAGTATGCCAGATCACGAAATTTTATTCGAGCTTGCCAAAAGGCTAGGATACTATGACGAACTAACGCGCACGATCAGAGACGCTGAAGGCAAGATCGAGTGGCCTGAAGTCGCTACTCGCGAGATCGCAAATATAATTAAAACTATCGGCATGACGGGTTGGACTCCGGAAAGGCTCAAAAAGCACCAAGAAAACTGGGATAAATTTGACGAAAAAACAAGTCTAGGAAAACCGGGCACCGTAGTCGAAGGCGAATACTACGGCTTGCCGTGGCCGTGCTGGACTGAGGATCATCCGGGTAGCCCGATACTTTACGATATAAACAAGTCCGTTAGGCAAGGCGGTATGGGTTTTAGAAACCGCTTCGGCTTAGAGCATAACGGAGTTAGCCAATTAGCCGCAGACGGTAGCGCGCCCGTAGATTCGTTTGTCAAGGGCGGATATCCGGAGATCAAAAAAGATAACATCGAAAAGGTGCTAGGTATCACGCTAACCGAGGATGAAAAGGCTAAAATAGGCGGCAGCTGGATACATGACGATAGTAATATCATCGCTAAAAAATGCATGGAGAAAAACATCGCTCCGTACGGTAACGCGCGAGCTAGGACGATCGTTTGGACTTTTGCGGATCAAATTCCTCTTCACAGAGAGCCGTTGCATACGCCTAGATTCGATCTGGCGCAAAAGTATCCGAGCTTTGAGGATAAGAAACTTCAAAACCGCGTCGATACGAAATTTAAATCCGTCCAGCTAGCAAAGGACTACTCAAAAGAATTTCCTATTATCCTCACGACGGCTCGCCTCGTAAATTTTAGCGGCGCGGGCATGGAGACGAGAGCTAGTATGTATCTAAGCCGCTTGACGCCTGAGATGTTTGCAGATATCCACCCTGAACTTGCGGCTAAACACGGCATTAAAAACTGGGATTTCATCTGGGTTCATTCGCCTGAAGGTACCAAGGTTAAGGTGCGCGCCAGAGTAGTACCGTCCGTTAAACCCGACACCATCTTTATGCCGTTTCATTATGCGGGTTATATGCAAGGCGTCGATATGACGGGTAATTTCCCGGAAGGCACCAAGCCTTATGCGGTAGGCGAGAGCGCAAATACCGTCACTAACTATGGATATGATATAAACACTCAGATTCCTGAAACCAAAAGCGGTCTATGCCGCATAGAAAAGGCGTAAAATGAGCGAATTTAACGATAACAATAGACTTAAATTTTACTGCGACGACGATAGATGTATCGACTGTAACGGCTGTGCGGTGGCTTGCGACGAGGCTCACGAGCTGCCTCTAGGTATCCGCCGCCGCCGCGTCATCACGCTAAACGAAGGCGTACCCGGTAAGGAAATATCAACCTCGATAGCTTGCATGCACTGCGAGGACGCTCCATGCTCGCTGGTTTGTCCGGTTGATTGCTTTTATATCAGGAGCGATGGTATCGTGCTACACGATAAAGATATCTGCATCGGCTGCGGATACTGTCTATACGCGTGTCCGTTCGGCGCGCCTCAGTTCCCGCGCGA
This sequence comes from Campylobacter concisus, assembly GCF_003048535.1. NCBI lineage: Bacteria > Pseudomonadati > Campylobacterota > Epsilonproteobacteria > Campylobacterales > Campylobacteraceae > Campylobacter > Campylobacter concisus. Next base: position 113,194 of record NZ_PIRQ01000003.1, read on the forward strand.
GGGAGTATTTGGCGCCAAAGGTTCGATGGATAAGTGCACGATGTGCGCAGGCGGTCCGCTACCGACGAATAGCGAAGCCGAGCGCGAAGAGTACGGTCAGGATAGAATTTCCGAAGGAAAGGTGCCGGTTTGTGCGGCGATGTGCTCGACAAAGGCGCTACTAGTAGGAGAATCGGCAATGATAGAAAAAATCTACGGCGATAGAGTCAAGGCTCGCGGCTACGGCTTTAAAGACCTAAAACAAACTCTGACCTGGAAGCTCGCCTACTATGCTGGCGATAGGCTTAAAATAAAATCTTAAAATTTAGCTCGCTCTTGCCGAGATTGCGGGAGCGAGTAATCTCATCAAATTTGACGCGGTTTGTCTGCGTCAAATTTGACTCACGCTTCTTTGATTTCATTAAATTTTACATGGGTAGTTCGTCAAATTTGAATGCGGGTAAATTTAAAATAAAATGGATAAATTTAAGTATAAAAGGGCGGTCTCCCGCCCTAAATTTAAGCCCTAACAGGCGACAAATAAGGATTTGCCGAGTGCATCGACATCTCGTTTTGCTCTCTAAATTTGATAAATTCCTCTTCGCTTAGACGCCTGATGTTTGCTATCGTCATCTTTAGCGGCGTGATGCCTGAGAGCGGATCGGGATCGCCTGCGTTTGCTAGCTCGTTACCGTCGGCCTCGCTGTAGTGGAAGGTCGTAAATATCGTGCCTTCTTTTAAATCCGGATTTACGCGTAGTTTGGCCGCGATCTGGCCGCGTTTGTTTTGTACGAGCGCGTAGCAGCCCTCCTCTAGCTCCCTCTCGCGAGCGATATCGGGGCTTACCTCGATGAGCGCGCCCTCGATACCCGCGCCGTATTCAAGAGCCGGACACTCTCTAGTCATCGTGCCAGTGTGGTAGTGATAGACCTTGCGTCCGGTCGTAAATAGGCACGGATATACCTCGTCTGGCACCTCGCTAAGCGCGCCGCTACCGACTGGGTAGCCCTCCGGGATATTCATCTTGGCTCTAAATTCGGCCTCGGCCTTTGCGCGTTCGTTTTTATCGTCTAAGTAAAGCACCGGCGCGAAGCGGAATTTACCGCCAGGCAGCATGGACTTGTGATCTGCGTAAAGCACCGGCGTACCCGGATGCTCCTCGTCCGGGCAAGGCCAGCTGATACCTCCTAGCTTGCCTAGTCTATAGTAGCTGATACCGCCGAAAAATTTAGGCATAAGCTCCCTTAGCTCGTTCCAAATTTGCTCAGGGCTCGCAAAATCAAACCCCTCTAGTCCCATGCGGTTTGCGATGTTGCAAACGACCTTCCAATCAGGCTCCACGCCGTTAACGGGCTCGCTAGCTTTGCGAGTGCGTTGGACGCGGCGAGAGGTGTTGATAAAGGTTCCGTCCTTCTCGCCCCAGCCCGCGGCAGGTAGCACCACATCGGCCTTGTGCGCGCTCTCGGTAAAGAAAAGATCCTGCACGATAAAGCAGTCTAGATGGTGCACGGCGTGGACGAAGTGCTCGGTCCAAGGGTCGCTCATTACGGGGTTTTCGCCGTAGACGTAGAGGACTTTTAGCTCGCCGCTATCCATTTTATCCGGTGCTTGCGTTAGCTTAAAGCCCGGAACCGGATTTAGCTCAAAGTGCCATACTTTGCGCGCTTGCTCCTGCGCATAAGGGCTGTTTACCGCTCCTGCCGGGATGACGTTAGGCAGCGCGCCCATGTCGCATGCGCCTTGGACGTTGTTTTGACCGCGCAGAGGATTTACGCCCGCACCCTTTTTGCCTAAATTTCCCGTTAAAACGGCTAAATTTGATAGCGAAAAGACGTTTGACGTGCCGTCGCTAAACTGCGTGATACCCATCGTGTAGCAAATCGCTGCCGCGCCTGCTTTAGCATACATTCTAGCTGCCTCTATGATGAGCTCTTTTTTTATACCGGTTTCGCGCTCGAAACGCTCAGGCGTAAAGTCCTTAACCGCTTCTTTTAGATATTCAAATCCCTCGGAGTACTTCTCGATAAATTCGCTATCTTGCAAATTTTCGGCGATGATTACGTGCATCATCGTATTTAGCGTTTTGATATTCGCTCCGATCGGGATTTGCAAGAAAATATCGGCTTTTTTAGCCATATCGGTGCGCTTTGGATCTACGACGATCATCTTCGCGCCGCGCTGAAGGCCGCGCTGCATCTGCATAGCGATGATCGGGTGGCACTCGCTCGTGTTGGTACCGATGAGTAAAAATACGTCCGTATCGGTCGCAAATTCGACCAAATCGTTCGTCATCGTTCCGTTTCCTAGCGTGCTGGCAAGACCTGCCACTGTAGGAGCGTGTCAAAGACGGGCGCAGTGATCGACGTTGTTGCTGCCCTGGGCGCGGAAAAATTTCTGGAAAACGTAGTTGTCTTCGTTATTTGAGCGCGCGGAGCTAAAGCCCATGATCGAGCTTGGGCCGTATTTTGCGACGGTGGATTTAAATTTATCCGCAAGGAAATCATAAACCTCCTCAAAACTCACTTCTTCAAGCTCGCCGTGCTTGTCGTAGACGCCGTTTAGCTTTCTCATCATCGGTCGGCTTAAGCGTTTAGGAGAGTTTACGAACTCCCATCCGAACATTCCTTTTAAGCAAAGCTCACCGTCGTTTACGTGGTGGTCTTTGCTAGGTTTAGCATCTACGATTCTACCGTTTCGCACGATAAGATCGATGCCGCAGCCCGTACCGCAATATGGACAGGTGGTCTTTACGATCTCTTCCATTTTTGCTCCTTTCTGGTATTACTGAAAATTATGAGATTATTATACAACTGCAAATGTAAATTTAGTTTTAAAATTAGTATATTTTTTTAAGAATTATTTAAGTAATATGCAAATTTAGCATATTACTCTTTTGGCTAAATTTGTCTTTAAAATCGTATTTTGAAAGCAAAATCACATATTGGTCATTTTGATAAAATTTGTCCTACCGGTACTACTCTATAATAATCTATTAAAGATTTCTCGCTGCCGATAACTTGCTTATATCTCCATCCCATCCCTACTATACATCTTGCCTTTTATCTCATTTTTTTATCTCCACAGGCCCATCATCCAGTAGCTTACTAAAATTCGGTATTAAATTGCTTATTTTTAAGATAAAACTAATAACCTTCGTTTTAAAGTTTTCTAATATAGTTAACTTAACCTGTAAATTTTCTATCGTTTCGTCTTTAACTTTTACTTCTCCTTCTAGCTCGGATATTCTTTGATCTTTGCTATTTATAGAAGTTTGTAGTTTAACGATTTGTAGTTGTTTGCTATCGTTGTCTTCTTTTAAGGCATTCTCGTTACTTAGCGACGCCTCCAGCTCTTCGTTTCTTTGTTTCAAAGACTGATTTGTTTTTTCTTTGCTTTCTAGATCTGTATTAGCTTCTTCGAGCTTGCTTTGCAGGGCATCGCTTTGATCGGCTTTTTGTTTTAGTTTATCTATTTGCGCTACGTCAGCTTCAATATTTTCTAATCGGCTTTTTAGTTTATTGTTTTCATCTTCTTTTTGAATTAGCTCGGCCGAGAGGTTGCTTATTTGCAAATTCCTATCTTTTATAATATTGTCTTGATTGTTTAGGTTCGCGTTAATCTCTTTTAGATTTTTATTTTCTTGGATTAGATTTTCATTGGATTGATCCAGCTCGTTATTTTTTGCAATTATCTCACCCTTGTTTATTAGTTGATTCGTTAGCTCGTAAACCCTTTGTTTTAGTTCTACGTCGGTAACTATACTTATATTATTTTGCATTTGATCTAATACTAAATTCGTAAGACTCGTTATAAAAGTCTTATCGTCCTCGATTTCCAATCTCAAATAGTCTTTGCCGAACATAGACTCTTTCTTTTTTATATACTTTCTTGCTTCATCGACTATGGATTGTCTAATTTTATTTTTAAACTTTTGCTCATTACTATACTCTTTTTCGGTTTTGTGCATTTGTTTTATATTTTTATGCCTCATCTTAGAGCCTAGCTCGCCGCGCAATGCTATGCCCTTAAACGCCGCCCCTCCCATTTCTTGCATACTTCTGCCGAATTTTAGCGTTTCGCCCTTGCCGTTAAACCTAAGATTTTTATGGTTTTCAAATTGGTAATTCGTAAAAATAAGCTGATAATGCTTAGTTTTCTCATCGTTGTGCTCAGCGATTAGCAGGCATTTAACGCCGTATTTAGCGCAATAATCGTTTGCAAATCTTCTAACTCTGTCGAGCGAGACCTGAGCGTTGATAAAATTTACTTCGGTTTTATTTAGCCCTTCTTTGGATTCTTTATTCCGATCGGTGCCGAAACTTATGACTATTTCGGAAAACCCGACCATATTTTCTCGCCAACGATTCTTTACCACCTTGCCGTTTTTATAGATTTTAGTTTGGGCTTCGTAGTCGGCCTTCATTTTTTCGTGGTATTTTTTCAAGAGTGCTTTTATATACTTTCTATCGCTAAATTCCCTATCGCTATTAGGCATCTCTCGCATATTGCCGTTATCGTTATATTCGCTAAGCACTATGTATCTATTATTACGGCTGTTGCCTCTAAGATATCCGATCTTAGAGGCGTGCTTAACCTCTCTAACATTGTGCTCATACCTTATAATAGCCTTTTTGAGCGTCAAGAATTCGCTTCTTACACAAAGAACTAGGCTGTGTCCGCCTATTTGAAGAGCATCACTCATTTTTAGTCCTTTTCTTTATTATCTACTATAGAAATTAAGAGCATGTTTTAACCCTTTTTTGAAAAATATAAGTCGCAATGTCCGTTATCGCAAACGCTATGCGAGAATTCTTTGCATCTCCCATTTTGATATAACGTGGAATATCCCTGCTCTGCGATATACGAAGATCAAGAGTGGATATACCAATACCAAGAACCGCTGCGGTTTGCTTTCTGTCTAAAACCACCCTTCCTTTATATTGGCTAGATATGTGCTCAAGAAGCGTTTTGTACTCTACATCGTTATATAGTTCGTTAAGCATCCCATTTTCTCCTTCTGCTTATTCTTATATAACTAATTATATGTACTTTTCATTTACCCTTGCTATTTTGAGTAGTTTTTGGATAGTTTTTGAAAAATTTTTAATACCCTATGATTCCTTAGGGTATTTTAGAGTAATTTAGGATAAAAAATGTTTTCTTGTTTTTAAAAACAAAAATAAAGCATCTTAGATTGACTTAGAAAACATGGCGAGAAATTGGAATATTAAAAAATTTCGGGAACAAATAGGGAACAAATTTTATAAAACTAAGAAAACTTAAAGCTCTTGAAACATTGTAAAAATCGGGGTTTTAAAAGGATTTTTGAATATAAATGGCTCCGGATGCTGGGTTCGAACCAGCGACCAAGTGATTAACAGTCACCTACTCTACCGCTGAGCTAATCCGGAACACTTGAAAAGAGCTCGTATTATAGACGAAAAGATATGTTTTGTCAATAAATTTTAGCTTAATTTATAAAAAATTACGTAGAGCCCAACAAATTTTTATAAAAGGCTAAAGTTAGCCTTTTATAAATCCACTTGCAATAACCTTATCACCATCATACATAACACAAAGCTGACCTTGCGCCACACCAAGCGCATTTTGATTTAGCGTTAGTTTCGCTGTTTTATTCTCTTTATCAACCTCAACAAAAGCATCAAGTTTAGGGCTTCTATATCTTATCTTAGTTTCGCACTCAAATTTATCTTTATCTATAAACAAATTTACGTTTTCAAGCTCGACTACCTTTTGAGCCAAATCATCTTTTGTCCCAACAATGATCTCGTTTTTATCGGCATTTATTTTTATAACGAAATGTGGCTCATGAGCACCAAAAACCTCAAAACCACGACGCTTACCGATAGTATAGTGCATATAGCCTTGGTGGCGGCCGATTATTTTGCCGTCTTTATCAACTACGTTTCCTGGTAAATTTGTATTGTAATGCCTATTTAAAACTTCGATATAGGTATCTTCCACAAAGCAAATTTCACTACTTTCTGCCTGCGTAGCAAATTCTTCAAGCACTTTTACACTTCTTGCAAGCTCTTTTATATCTTTTTTAAATTTATCCCCAAGCGGGAAAATAACATCTTTTAATATCTCTTTTGGCACTTGAGCTAAAAAGTAGCTTTGATCCTTGCTAGGATCTTTTGCACATGTGATAAATCCATCAATAACTTGCACATAATGCCCGGTAGCAAGCTTCTCACAGCCATTTGCCTTTGCAAAATCAAGCAACGCACCAAGCTTTATAAATTTATTGCACAAAGCACAAGGATTTGGCGTCTTGCCCTCTTTATAGAGCTTCACAAAAGGATCATAGACAAACTCGTTAAATTTATCTTGAAGATCCAAAATATGTACCTTTATGCCAAGATACTCGCCCACTTTTTTGACTTTTCTGATGTTTTCTTCGTGATATCCTGGCTTTTGATGTAGCATCATATAGCAGCCTTGCACTTCATGACCAGCTTCTTGCAGAAATTTAGCCGTCATAGTGCTATCTACACCACCGCTCATTGCGACCATTATTTTCATATTTTTTACCTCTTTGAAATTTAAAAGCGGATATTTTATATCTTATTTTTAAATAGTCAAAATTTCGTTTGCGATAAGCTCTAAATCATCGGTGATTTTGTATAAATTTATATCTTCTTTTTTTATTGTTTTTTGGCTAACTAGCGTATTTTTTATAAACTCATCAAGCCCTTGCCAAAACTCGCTCCCAAAAAGAAAAATTTTTACTTTTTTGCTACCAACTTGAGCAAGTACTAAAATTTCAAAAAGTTCATCAAGAGTGCCAAAGCCACCCGGAAAGACGACAAATGCGACTGAACGATCGGTGAGTGCAAATTTTCTTGGGCTTAAATTTGAAAAGAGATATTTTGCTGTGACGTAAGGGTTTGTATTTTGTTCAAACGGAAGTCTCACATTTAGGGCTATGCTTGGCGATTTTGCACTGTCAAAAGCGCCCTTGTTTGCGGCTCTCATTATGCCGTCCCCGCCACCAGTTAAGATGGCATATCCTAGCTCGTTTAGCTTATAAGCTAGTTCATAAGCCTTTTTGCAGTAGAAATTTTCTTCATCAAATCTAGCCGAGCCAAAGAAGGTAACATTTTTATTTTTATATTTTAAGACGTTTGGAAAATTTAAAAGATCGCTAACTAATTCATTATTCATTATTTTAACTGTTGAAGCCTCTCGCGTTTTGAGCCTATCTGAGTGATCTGGATGCCAAAGTTTCCGTCTATTATCACCACTTCGCCAAGGGCTATTACCTTATCGCCGATCAAAATTTCAAGCGGATCGTTTGCTAATTGATTTAACTCGATAACTGAGCCAATATCCATGGTAAGTACATCTTTTAAAAGCATTCTTTTTGAGCCGATACGAACACGAATAGGTAGCCTAACATCCATTATAAGCCCGATATTTCTCATCTCTTCAGCGCTAAAATCGCCCTTAGCTACGTGAGGAGTGCTCGCTGGTGTAGCTGGTGCTTCAGTCTTTGTTGGCTCAAAAAATTTCATCAACGAATGATCGCAAGCAAAACCGATATGCTCGCTTAGATCTTCGATTTTGACATTAAATAAAAATAACTTTTCATAAACACTAAAATCAAGCGAAGAATTTTCATCTAAAAAATTTACATTTATTACTTCAAAATTTATCTTTGGCATGCCCTTTTGAGCGCCCAAAGATGTACTAAAGGCACTAAAAAGGTTTGAAAATATCTCTTTTGCGGCGTCAAGCTCATCACTGCCTAAATTTTCATTCTTTGAAATTTCCTCTTCGCCCATCATCCATTCGCTAATGGCACTTATTAAAACTGGAGTACATACTATCTCTGTTTTAGCATTGATGTCGCCACTTAAGGAGATATTAGCCATCACTACCGGCGGTTTTATGCCATTTTGCGTTGGTGCATCAAATTCATTTCTTTCACCAACCTCTGGAGCTCTGCCCGTAAGTCCTTCGATAGTAGCTTTTAATTCATTAGAAAATATATTAAAAAAATCATTCATCATCTTCGTCGTCCTCTTCTTCTTCCATTTTGCGCTCATTAGCTTCATACGCCATCAGCTTCGCTTTTCGCTCTTCTTCGTATTTTTCTAAGATATTTTTGATCTCATCTTTATCAGAGCGTATTAATTGCTCAATCCTTATAGATTTTCTAAATCTATGAAGCCCAACTTCAGCTAAGAAAACTTCTTTTTTATCGATACAAACGATCGCCTTATCATCAGCTCCTCTATCAAGCCTTAAAATATCGCCTTCTTTTAAATTTAAAAACTCATTTACGCTAATGATCGACTTGCCAAGTATGGCTTCATATAAAATTTCTGCTCGTCCGATAAGTGTTTTTAGCTCTTTGTTTCTACTTTTTTTTGCACTTGTTTCGCCAAGCATAATGTCCCTGTTTGCAAGGCGTGAGAGTATCGGTTCAAGGTAGATGACTGGATAGCATAAATTTATCATACCGCTTGAGCCACCAACTATGATCTCCATAACGACCATGATGACGATCTCATTTTGAGAGACGATCTGCACGACATTTGGGCTACTCTCTTTGGCTTCCACATTTGGGTACATATCAGTTATCATCGACCAGCTCTCTTTAAGACGCTGCATGATCATTCTAAGTACCGCATCAAGCAAATTTACTTCAATGTCGGTTAGTTCTCTATTTGCCTCAAAATTTTCACCAGTTCCGCCAAGCAAACGATCTATCATCGGAAAAGCAATGCTTGGATTTATCTCCAAAACACAGTTTCCATCAAGCGGCTTTATAGAAAAGACGTTAAAGCTCGTTGGACTTGGTAAGCTCATCAAAAATTCGCCATAAGTCATCTGATCAACACTGTGAAGTCTGATCTCGACAATACTTCTCATCACACTAGAAATTTGACTAGCCAAATTTCTAGCAAGCTTGTCATGGATACCTTTTATCGCACGAAGTTGCTCTTTACTAACACGGTTTGGACGCTTAAAATCATAAATAATGATCTGCTTTTGTTCGCCCTGCGATCTCTCTTCGACCTCAATATTACTCGTATCGCCATCTTCATCGACAACTTCAAGTAGCGCGTCTATCTCTTCTTGACTTAAAATATCAGCCATTAAACCCCCAAGCTACGCCTGATACGATCAAGCAAACGTTTATGAATTTGTGAAATTCTACTCTCGCTGATATTCATGATCTGGCTTATCTCTTTTAAATTTAGCTCTTCATAATAATAAAGCTGAACCAACATCTGATCTCTTTCGTCAAAATCTTTTAAAGCTTCTTCTATTTTTAAAATAAGATCTTCTCTTTCAATGCTCTTTTCGACATCGCTTTGACCAATTAGCTCCATTTGCTCGTCTATTGGCAAAATAGTGATAATACCGCTAACGCCTCTTGCCTCTCTTATCTTCTCAATATCTTCATTAAGCTTTTCGGCCAAATACTCATCGCTTGGCTCTTCTTCAAATTCATTAAAGTAGTTATCTATCTCGCTATTTATGCTCTTTACTAGCTTTCTATCGCTTCTGCTAACAACATCAAGCGTCCTTAGATAATCAAGCATAGAGCCATAAATTCTCTTTTTGCCATAACCCCAAAAAGAGTCATTTTGCTCCTTGTCATACTTCCTGCTAAGTTTTATCATCTCTTCAACGCCAATGCTTATTAGGTCATTTGTATCTATACTTGATGGTAGCCTCTCTTTAAGCCTAAACGCCATTGCACGCAGTGCTGGCATATATTTTAAGACGATTTCGTCTTGTTCCTTTTTTATCGTGTTTTTATAAGCGTTAAGCTGCTTTTGCTTTAACTCGTGCATTTCGTTTACCAGAATCAAAATTTTCAGCAGTCATTTTTACCATTATATTTTCCATACGCTTTTCTCTAGTATTTAGCTCAGAGATGAGATAGTCTGCGATCTCTTCGTGTTTTTGTTTGTCAAAAATTTTAGTTAAAGCCCTTTTCACATCGATGTAGTTCATGATAACAATGTGAATTATAAGATAAAAAAACAAAGTAATAACTAGTGTATAAACAAGCATTTCGATAGGCTCACTCACCTTTAGCAAGGTAAAAACTATACCCACAAAAAAACCACAAACCGTAAAAAATGCTATAAAATTTTCTGCACGCAAAGCTCAATCTCCATCAAAATTGTTCTATCAAACGCTTAAAGAAGCCCCCAAAGCTCCTGCTTTGCTCATCGTTAAGCACTTTTCGTTCCAACCTATAAAGTAAATTCGAAGCTATCTGTTTTATCTGAGCGCTAGGCTCAGCATAAGCAGCATCGTCTGTAAAAAGAGTTCGTTGTTTTATACTTCTTGAAACATTCTTGTCAGAAGCCACAAATCCTATAAGCTCTAAATTTAAGCTAGGACCGATATTTGCATTAGCAACACGTTTGATATTTTCATAAATTCTAGTCGCTTCTGCTTCATTTTTTACCATATTTAAAAGCAAAAGCTCACTATTTTTAAACCTTGAGACGATCTTTATGACAGCGTATGCATCAGTTATCGCCGCAGGATCAGGCACAGTCACCACCACGACCTCATCAGCCGCTTCTAAAAATAGCTGCGTGCTACCGCCTATGCCAGCTCCGGTGTCAATGATCAAAAAATCAAGCTCATCAAGCTCGCTCGCCTCATTCAAAAACCTCTCAAATAAAAATTGGTTGTTAAATTTTAAAATTTCATCGCCACTTTCGCCAGGAATGAGTATCAAATTTTTATTTATAGGTATCAAGATATCTTTTAGGCTGCACTCACCTTTTAGCACGTGAAGTAAATTTTTACCCATTTTTACATTTAGGATGACGTCAAGGTTTGCAAGGCCGATGTCAGCATCAAATAGTCCTACTTTGTAGCCATTTTTTGATAAAACATTTGCCAGATTTGCGCTTATCGTACTCTTACCAACACCACCCTTACCGCTAGTTATCGCAATAAAATGCGTATTTTTACTCTTGCTTTGAGACTGGACTAAATTTTGTAATTTTTGCGCTTGATTATTCATCGCTAGCCTTTTGCTTTGTAAAGCCGTCAAACACGCACTCTACTAAAAATTCGCTCTTTGCTTCCACAAGATCATCAGGCACCTCTTGGCCCACGCTAAAGTAGCTAACCGGCGTATTTGTCTCATATATCAGCGAAAAGACATTGCCAAAAATTTTTGTCTCATCAAATTTGGTTATTATAAGTGTGTCGATGTCTAAAAACGAAAATCCATTATAAATTTCTATTAGATCCTCAACCTTTGAGCCAGCCGAAAGAACCAAATTTACATCTATCTTTGCGCCGCTATGCTTTAAAAATTTATCAAGCCTTTCAAGTTTTTCTTTGTCATACTGCGAATTTCCAGTCGTATCAATAAGTATCACATCACAATAATTAAGCTGTTTGATAGCATTTTGAAAGTCATCTATCTCGATAACATCGAGAATAGGTAGCTTCATCATCTTTGCATACTGAAATAGCTGTTCAACCGCTCCGATACGGTACGTATCAAGCGTGATGATACCTGTTTTATAGCGCTTTTCGTTGCCGTAGGCAAAACGAGCCGCTAGCTTTGCAAGAGTCGTCGTCTTGCCAACTCCAGTTGGGCCAACTAGCATCATTATGCGCTGTTTTTTATCGTTTAGCTCTTTTCTGCATGGCAGCATATTTCGCAAAAGCGAGTAAAAGTACCTTTTTACCGCGGTTGGGTTGCTTTTCATCGAAATAGGCAAATTTTCAAGCGTCGTTTGCATGATCGCCTCTAGATGCTCCTCTTTCATGCCACTTTGTTTTGCGAGCTTGTAGATGCTAGCAAACTCAGGTGGGATCGAGAGATTGTTGCGATTTGGGGCTTTTTCGTCCCAGATCATGTCAGTTATGAGCCCTATTTTTTCGCTTAGCACGCTTACTTGCTTTGCCACATCGTCTATTTTTTTATTCATACCATTTGGTATGCTCGACTCTTTATCTTTGACATCATCGATATTTACATTTGCGATCGTGCTTATCTCTTTTGCAGCAGCTGAGATATTTAAAAGCACGCTCTCGTTTGGATCATAAGGCTCGGGTGACGCTGTCTTTGCCTCAAATTTAGCCGGCTCTTCTTTTATCTCAAATTTTGGCTTAGCAGGTTCATAGTTTTTATTAAATTTAGAATAGGCATTTTCGTAATTTATGGCTTTTGTATTTGGTTTTGGGGGTTGCTTCACATCGTCTTCTTCGACGCTTACTAAAATTTCATAAAGCGGTTTTTTATTTATCGTTTTGGCTTGAATCTGTTTTGTAGTAACTAGTATGGCCTTTTCGCCGCACGTTTCTTGAGCCTTTTTCAAAGCCTCGATGGTGCTCTCGCCTGTAAAAGTATGAAATTTTGTAGCCATTTATATCCTTTTAACCTCTCATAAGCCCTAGTGGCACGATCACGCTAAGCCTCTTATCAGCTCCTGGGTGCGGGACGATAAGGCGCGGCGTCTTATAGACTTTTTTACTAAAATACAAAATATCCAGATCAAGCGTACGTGGCGCATTTTTAAATGTCCTCACGCGCTTAAATTTACTCTCATAGTGCCCCAAAATTTTTAGAGTTTCTCTAGGGCTCATAGATGTTTGTAAATTTATAACAGCGTTACTAAAATCATCCTGCGCTTCGTAGCCAAATGCCGCATTTATAAGGATCGGCGAGACTTCAACCACATGAAACCTGCTATCGCTTGTAATCGCTCTTATAAATTTATCAAACCTCTTTGCGCTATCGCCGATATTGCCACCCATGCCAACTAGCGCCTCATACTTAAACTCATCTCTTTTATGAAAAAAACTGGGGCAAAAACGGCTTTTTACGATCTTTCTTGCTCCAGCTAGCCTCATAAAATTTCGCACCCACCTTCTCTTGCGACCACCACGTCTTCGATGCGTACGCCAAATTTATTTTCTAGATAAATTCCAGGCTCCACGCTAAAGACCATGCCCTCTTTTATGAGCGTTTCGCTCCTTGCTGAGATGACTGGAAGCTCGTGTATATCGACGCCCACACCGTGTCCTGTCGAGTGAAAAAAGGCCTTTTCATATCCAGCTCTTGCTATCACACTTCTTGCTGCAAGGTCTATCTCACACGCCCTGACGCCAGCTCTTGCGACCTTTATCGCAGCAGCCTGAGCCTCTTTTACGATCTCGTAAATTTCTTGCATCTTGGCGTTTTTAAATTTTTGCTCCTTTGAGAAGTTAAAATTTTCATCAAAGCAAGCAGTTCTAGTGCGATCAGAGCAGTAGCGCTTAAATTTAACCCCAGCGTCAAGTAGCAACAAATCGCCCCTTTTTAAAATTTTATCCCCAGGCAGCGCATGCGCCTTTGCGGCATTTTCGTTTATCGCTACGATCGGATCAAAGCTAAGACCTAGCTCGTTTTTTTGCCTAAAGATGAGCGAGGCGTTAAAATGAAGCTCTTTTTCGCTCATCCCTTCGCCATTTTCACGCACAAATTTAGCAAATTCATCAAAGCATTTCGCCCCAAATTCGCTAGCCTTTTTTAAAATTTTTATCTCATCTTCGCTTTTGCAAATTCTCTTTAGCCTAGAAAAATTTGCCTTTGGCTTGAAATTTATCTTAAACCCCTTGCTAAGCGCGTTAAATTCACTTAAGCTTAGCTCATCAGGGTTAAAAACGAGACTGCTTGGCTTCATTTTTCTTAAAAATGCCCTAACCTCGTTTATTAAATTTCTCTGCGCCAAAAGAACGACCACGCCTGCATTTACGCAGCTTTTTGCCTCGAAATAATACCTAGCGTCCGTGAAAAAGTATTTCACGCCATCAACGCATAGCAAAAACTCATTGTCGCAGCTGTAGCCGCACTCGTAAAATACGGCGTTTTCGTCCTTTAAGATAAAATTCATTGTGCTTTTTGATTTGCTCTTACTGCTTTGATTTGCTCAAAAATTTGAAGCATGCCTATCATCGCTAAATGATAGCCAACTGGTCCAAAGCCCACGATCTGGCCTGCAGCAACTGGCGCGATAAGGCTTTTGTGACGGAATTCTTCTCTTCTATAAACGTTACTGATATGCACCTCGATAACTGGCAGCGCAACCGCACTTAGCGCATCACGGATGGCAATAGATGTGTGAGTGTAAGCGGCTGGATTTATGATGATGCCGTCAGCATCGCCCAAGCACTCTTGGATCTTATCGACTAGCTCGCCCTCAAGGTTGCTTTGAAAAAACTCGATCTCAACGTCATTCTGATCTGCAACGATCTTCATTTGAGAGTGGATATCCTCCATCTTCATAACACCGTAAATTCCTGGCTCTCTAGCGCCAAGCATGTTGATATTTGGGCCTTGGATAACCATTATTTTTAGCTTCTTATCCATGTCACTCCTTTTTAATTAAATAGCCCAAATTATACATTTTCGTTCCTAAATTTTCGCTACAATAACAAAAATTTAAGGCTCAAATGTGGAAATTTTAAAAGCGAAAAAAATAATCACTGGCGGAGAAAATCCAAAAATTTTAAGGAATTCTTGTGTTGTTATTGAAAATGATAAAATTTTAGAAATTACAAGCGAAAAAGAGGCGCAAAAAAAATTTAAAGATGCAAAAATTTACGACTTTGGTGAGAGCGTAATCGCCCCAGCGTTCGTAAATACGCACGTTCATTTGGAGTTTAGCTCAAACGTTAGTGCACTAAAATATGGCGATTTTATAAAATGGCTTGGCTCTATCGTTGATAAAGGCGGCGAGCTAGCTAAAATGGACGCTAAAAAAGCGATGAGTGAAGCTATAAATTCGCTGTTAAAAAGCGGAGTTTGTACCATTGGCGAGATATCTAGCTTTGGCTCGGAGCTTGAAATTTTAGCCGCTAGTCCGCTAAAAGTCGTACTTTTTAGTGAAATTTTAGGCTCAAATGAGCAGATGGTTCAGCAAAATTTGCAAAATTTCTTAGCTAAATTTGAAAAAACAAAGGGCTATAAAAGTAAAAATTTTACCCCAGCTATCTCGCTACACTCGCCCTACTCTGTGCACCCCAAGCTCGCCAAAGCCGCTCTTGAAATGGCTAAAAAAGACGATCTTCTTGTAAGCACGCACTTTTTAGAGAGCAAGGCTGAAAAGCAGTGGCTAAAGCGTGGTACTGGCGGCTTTAAAAAGCATCTTTTAAGATTTAGCCCTGATCCAAAGCCGATGTATGATGCGAAGAGCTATTTTGAGATGTTTCGTGAGATAAATACTCTCTTTACGCACTGCGTTTATGTAAGCGATTTTGCTAAATTTAAGCCTCATCACAGCGTGACACACTGCGCGGTTTCAAACAGGCTACTTGGCAAAAAGGCGCTAAATTTAAAAGAAATTTTTAAAAATGATATCAGCTTAAATATCGGCACAGACGGCCTTAGCTCAAATATCAGCCTAAATTTTTGGCATGAGCTAAGAGCTGCTTTATTTACCCACGCTAGCCTTGATCTAAACGAGCTTGCCACTAGGCTTTTTGTCGCTGCAACGCACGGGGGCGCAAAGGCACTTAGGACAAATAACGGTGAGATAAAGGCAGGACGCACGGCTGATCTTGCCGTCTATAGCGACCTAGAGTGCGATGACAGCGAGCTAATTTTGCAGCTCATACTTCACACAAATGAAGCCAAAAAACTATATATCGGAGGCAAAATTTGCAAATTTTAAGGCTTATTTTTAGAGGAATTTTGGGAATTTTTAAATTTATCAACAACTACTTTAAGGCGCTCATATTTTTACTGATCTTATTTTTCGTATTTGCGCCAGATGGTAAGATGAAAGAGCCAAATTTAGCCCGCATCGACATCACAGGCACGATAATGGACACAAGCGAAATTTTAGATGCACTCGAAAAAGCAAGGCTGGATAGCAATATCAAAGGCGTGCTACTCTACATCGATAGCCCAGGCGGTGCGCTAAGTCCAAGCGTAGAGCTAGCCATGGCGGTTAAGAGGCTAAAAGAGAGCAAAAAAGTGCTCGCATACGCAGCTGGTAACATGGCAAGTGGTAGCTACTACGCTGGCGTAAATGCTGGTACTATCGTAGCAAACCCGGGCGCTTTCATAGGCTCGATCGGCGTCATCATGCAAGGGGCAAACATCGAAAATTTAGCCAAAAATTTAGGCGTGAGCGAGCAGGTGGTGAAGGCTGGCGAGTTTAAAGAGGCTGGCACCTTTATGAGGAGCTGGAGCAAGCAGGAGCGTGAGAGCTTGCAAGGGCTCGTAAATGATGCTTACATGCTATTTGTAAGCGATGTGGCAGAGGCTAGAAATTTAGACATCAATAAAAAAGACGAGTGGGCAAACGCAAGAGTATTTTTAGCTCACAATGCCCTAAAAATGGGACTGATAGATAGCCTTGGCAGCTACATGGACGCTCAAAACGAGCTAGTAAAAATGAGCCTCGTAGATGAGCCAGTTTGGCAAGAAAAACCGCAGATCGAAAAGATAATGGAGAAATTTACAAAGCAAGGCATAAACTCGCTTTTTAATGCATTTTTTGAGACAAAGCTCAAATAATCAAAGCAATACATGGCTAATCAAAGCAAAAGATCAAGGCGGGGATAAACTGCATATCATAGTATAAATTTAGCTCATGCTTTGCAAAAATTTTTTGGCTATATTTTTTAGCTTAAACTCGTAAAGTAGATTTTGGATTTTGTCCGTTGATTTTATATCCAAACCAAGATCATTTGCTAAAATTTTGTAATAAATTTGCGGGCTATCTTTTAGATTAATTGGTGGTGATTTTGAGCTTTTTGAGAGCTTTTTGCCATCTTTTAAAAGTAGCTTATGATGAATAAAATTAGCATTAAAAAAGTTAAAATTTAGCCTTTTTGCAAGGTATCTTTGAGCTAGCGTGCAAGCCTTTAAATCCTCACCTCTAACAACCAAATTTATACCCATATCCTCATCATCTATCACGCTTGCAAAGTTGTAAGCTGGCGTAAAATCTTTTTTATAAATTACAAAATCGCCCATCTGCGCTGATACAGCCTTGCCAAGCTCATCGTATTCGTCAATGCTTAGCCTAATGACAGTATTGTCTTTTATAAATTTTAGATTTTTATTTTTACAAATTTTAGTGTAAATGCCGTTTATGTAGGCATTTTTTGTAGTCCTTGAACACTCACAGATATAAATTTCATCTAGTTTTTCAAGTACATCTTCGTATCTTTTAGCTCTTACTTTAAAGCTAAAATTACGCTCAAAGTCACTTACGCTAATTGGACCTTTATCGTATTCAAGCCCTAAAAACTCTAAAACATCAAAGATATTTTGAACAAATTCTTGCCGGTATCTACCAAGGTCATAGTCATCGATGCGTAAGTGCAAAATACCATTTACCGAACGTGTCAAAAGATAAGTTAGGATGAAGTTATAAGCATTGCCAGCATGCAAAAAACCACTAGGTGTAGGAGCTATGCGGGATGCTATGCCACCATTTGGTGGCAAATAGTCATTAATCCCTTGGTCTGGCCTCATTTACCCTTAAAGTACGTCCGCCTAGTTCTTTTTCATTTAGTGCGTCTATAGCTTTTTGTCCCTCATTTGCATCGTCCATTTCAACAAAGCCAAAGCCTTTTGAGCGATCAGTTTCTCTATCTTTTACTATTTTTGCTCGCCTTACTTCACCAAATTGTGCAAAGGCTTCCTTTAATTCTGCCTCTGTCGTTCTATACGACAAATTTCCTACATAAATATTCACAGGAGTATTCCTTAAAAAAATTACCGATTTATTCGGTTAGTGTGATAATAGCTAATTTTCGTCAAAAAGATGTAAAAAATCAAAAATTTATTATATTTTTTTGAAAAATATTCTTAAAAGATACAAACTCGTATATATAGAGCTTCTATAACTATTACTAAATAAAATCTAATCTTAAGTTTAAAAAGAATAATTAAATAAAAAATTATTTTATCTTTATAAGCTATTTATAAAGTAAATCATTCTTTACTTTAAGATACGCTTCATCGCCAAGTAAATTTTTAACTATAAAAAGTACAAATTCCATTGAAAAAGCAGGACCCTTTGCAGTAATAATATTTTGATCCCTCAATACACTCTTACTGCTATCATAGCCCCTTTTATCACTTCTTACATTTTCTTCAAATCCTGGATAACAAACAAAATGATCTTTTAGTACACCAGCACTCTCAAGCACCATAGGAGCAGCACAAATGGCACAAATAAGCTTATTGCTTTTATCAAAATTTTGCAAAATTGCTTTGAGTCTTGTATCGTTTGCTAGATTGCTAGCTCCTGGAAGTCCGCCAGGAAGGACGATCGCATCGTAGTCTAGCTCCTTCATTTCGCGAAGTGTCACATCAGCTTTTACGCATATATTGTGACATCCTTTGATATTTACGTCATTTAGCCCAACAATAGAAGCTATCGCTCCAGCTCTACGTAAAACATCAACAGAAGTTAGCGCTTCTATCTCCTCAAATCCATCAGCTAAAATCACAGCAACTTTTTTCATAAATTTATCCTTTCAAGTAATATGTTTTATTTGTTAAGTAAAATTTTATATAATATTGGCTTATTTCACAAGAAAGGACAGAGCATGCAAGTAAAAATTATTTACTGCAACTCTTGAAACTATCGTCCGGTAGCTTCTCGTGTAGAAGATGAAATAAAAGCGAACTTTAGTGATGCAAGAGTCGAAAAGGTTATAGGTGGTGGTGGAAATTTCATCGTCGAGGTTGATGGAGATGTTATATTTTCTAAGAAAGATCGCATCGGAAATGATGAAGCGAGATTTCCTCACGGTGAAGAGATCACAACTCTTATAAACAAATATCTTAAAGAAAAGTCGGCTTAATGCTAGCTACCGAGACGGGAAACCGTCTCGTTTTTTCCCATTTTAACTTACAATTCTACTATCTTGATATGAAAATTTTATAGTTAAAGCATTAGCCTATCTCGCTCAAGAATTTTGTTATTTTATATATTTTTTGATTCTTAAAGATTTTACTAGCTGATGTTTGGCCATATTTGATTTTTATAGAGTATAAAAATTTTTGTGCATTCTATGCTAGTGCTACTTGAAAATTTACAATGTATGAAATGAAGTTTTTGCTAAAGCCAATACCTTTTAAATAGTGACTTTAGCTAAGTATTAGGATTACTAAACGTAAATTTAGTAAAAAGATTAAGCTGCTTTATTTATTTGCACGCTCGATATACTCGCCGCGAACGGTATCAACACGGATAACTTCGCCCTCAAGTACGTGAAATGGTATCTGAACTACCGCACCACTCTCAAGAGTAGCTGGCTTTTTACCGCCTTGCGTATCACCCTTGAAATTTGGTGGAGTCTCAACTATCTTTAGCTCAACTACTTGTGGTACTTCAACGCCGATCGCATTGCCATTGTGAAATAAAATTTCAACCATCATGCCATCGATCATCCATTTTTTTACATCACCCACATCCTCATCGCTGATAGCAACTTGCTCATAAGTAACTGTATCCATAAACTGACAATACTCACCATCATCATAAAGATACTGCATCTCTTTTTCTTCAAGATGTGGTTGCTCGCATTTATCGCCTGCGTGAAAAGTCTTTTCAAGCACTTTTCCGTCGATAAAAGATTTGATTTTCGCACGAACAAAAGCTGCACCTTTGCCCGGTTTAACATGTTGATATTCTACGATTTTATAAGGAACGCCATCGATCTCGATCTTTAGCCCTTTTTTTAGATCACCCATTGAATATGAAGCCATTTTTTATCCTTTCAAAATTTTATATAACTGCGTATTGAGCCCAAACGCAAGCTTCAAGTGCGTTTAGTCTCTCTAACGTTTCTGCTTTTATATGTTCATCAACCAAGATGACAGCAAGTGCCATATTGTGATCATCTCTACCAAGGCGGAAGTCTGCGATATTAATTTTTTCATCAGCCAAAATTTTACTAATCTGAGCGATAACGCCTGGCACGTCGTGGTTTTTAAAGATGATCATCTTACCTTTTGGCTTAAAGTCGGTCTTAAATCCATTTATCGTTACGATGCGTTGCTGATTTTCACCAAACACCGTTCCACCTACGGTTACAATGCCATTTTCAGTAGTTAAGCGAACGGTAATTTTATTTTTAAAAATGCTATCTCCACCAAGGCTAGTTTCGGTCACTATACCTTTTTCATCGCATAAAAATTTAGCATTTACATAATTTATCGCATCACCAAGACTCTCTTTTAAAGCACCTACGATTGCAAAAGTTAGCATTGAATTTGCATATTCGCTGATTTGACCGTGAGTCTCGATACGAATGGCCTTGATAACGCTTTTATTTATCTGTGCAGCAAGAAATGCCATCTTGCTTGTAAGATCGATATAAGGCTCAACAAATGGCGGTAGATCTTCTGTTTTTATAGGTAAATTTAATGCATTTGGATAGCTTATACCACGTGCTGCTAAAATAGCTTGTTCGACTGCCTCAACTGCGATATTTCGCTGTGATTCAAGAGTATTTGCTCCAAGATGTGGGGTGACACTTACATTATTTAGATCAAGAAGTGGATGATCAGTTGCTGGCTCTCTTGTAAAAACATCAATACCAGCAAATGCTATCTTGCCACTTTTTAGTCCTTCATAAAGTGCTTCTTCGTTATAAAGACCGCCTCTAGCGCAGTTTATAAGTCTTACACCATCTTTCATTTTTGCGATCTCTTTGGCGCCGATCATATTTGTTGTCTCTTTAGTCTTTGGCGTATGTATCGTGATAAAATCACATGCTAAAATATCATCAAAATTTTTAGTATAAGTACCGCCCATGTCGATAACTTTAGATGGGTCAATATATGGATCATAAGCGATGATCTCCATACCAAAAGCTTTTGCACGAACAGCTACTCTCGAGCCAATATTTCCAAAGCCGATCACGCCAAGCTTTTTCTTAAAAAGCTCAACCCCATACCACTTCTCGCGTTTCCAAATTCTATCTAGTTTTAGATCGTTGTGAGCGTATTCAAGAGATCTAGCTGAAGCTAGCATATGCGCCATTGTTAGCTC
This sequence comes from Campylobacter concisus, assembly GCF_003048535.1. Lineage (NCBI taxonomy): Bacteria > Pseudomonadati > Campylobacterota > Epsilonproteobacteria > Campylobacterales > Campylobacteraceae > Campylobacter > Campylobacter concisus. Next base: position 134,202 of record NZ_PIRQ01000003.1, read on the forward strand.
AACCGCGGCAATAGTGTTTGCAGTTGGAACGTTCATAGCTATTATGCCACGCCTTGAGCATCCTTCTATATCGACATTATCTACACCAACACCAGCTCTAACGATAGCTTTTAGTTTTTTACCAGCGTTTAAAAAGGCCTCGTTTACTTCAGTTGAGCTTCTTGTTATAGCAACATCAGCCTCGCCTAAAATTTTTAAAAGTTCATCTTTGGGCGTATTAACTGCGTCTATTACGTTTATATCTTGCTCTTTCTTTAAAAGTTCAAAACCTACTGGATGTATCGCATCGCAAACAATGATAGTCTTCATAATTTTACCTCTCTCACACTTGAGTGGATATCATAAACTCTTAGTTCTAAAATGATATTTTGTAGAAGCTTAGAGTCTTGAGTATTTAAAAATATCTGGCTTTTTGCACCATCTTTTACAACAGTAAAATCAACCTCACTTTTTCTTAAAGTCTGCATCAAACAAAACATTGAATAGATATCATTTTTATCTATCAAAAGCTCATATGCAGTAATCTTTGGTTTTTCTATTTTGGGTCGGTTGTATTCTATAAAAATTTCATTTACAGGCAGCACATAATCTCTTTTTCTAATAGTTGCTAGCTCACTCATCCAGTTAATATTGCTGGTTGTATTTTTGGTTAAATTTTGCTCATTTGTGATATTTTCTTCATGTATCTGGCTGAAATTTACACTTGCAAATTTAACAAGAGAAATTCCAACCAAACCCAATATTACAAATAGCAGGACAACTACTAATAAAAGTATGCGTCTGCCCATTTAAACTAAAGTAATTGTTCTTTTATGATATCGCCAAGTGTTACTTTATCATCGTTATCATTGATCTCATTTAACACTTCACGCTCTTTTTGTTTTGCTAAACGGCGTATGCTCAGGCGAATTCTATTTTTCTTCTCATCGATAAATGCAATAGCTGCTTCGATCTCATCGCCGATCTTAAGTGTGCCAACATCTACACTGCCTAGATCTTCTTTGCGGATCAGTGCATCAACGTTATCACCAAGCTCTACAAACACGCCAAAGTCTTTAATATCGCGAATTGTTCCTTTTACGATATCACCTACATTAAATTTATCAGCAAATGCTTGAACTGGGCTTTGTTTTAGGTCTTTTAGGCTAAGTGAAACTTTTTGTTCAGCGCTATCGATTTTGATGATTTTTACTTCAAGCTCATCACCAGCTTTAAACATATCTTTACATTTATCGTTTCTATCCCAAGATGCATCTTCATTATGCAACAAGCCTTCAATACAACCCACTCTAACAAATGCACCAAAATTTGTGATAGTTGTCACAACGCCTTTTACTACGTCGCCCTCTTTGTGTTTTGCCTTAAACTCATCAAATGGCTTTGGAAGTAAATTTTTAAGGCTTACTCTTAGGCGGTGTCCTTTAGCATCTATCTCAATAACCTCAACATCAATCTCTTGACCTTCATTGATGTGATCTTTTGGATTTTTGATATTTTTATCCCATGAAATTTCAGATATATGCAAAAATCCTTCAATATCATTTCCAAGATCAACAAATGCGCCATAAGGCTCGATATTGCTAACTGTAACTTTGATAGTGTCACCAACCTCTAGTCCATCATTTATGATCTCTTCCCAAGGATCTGGAGTAGCTGCCTTGATAGATAGAGACAAGTGGCGTTTTTCGTTGTCATAGCTGATAACTTTAACTAAAACTTTATCACCTTCTTTATATAGTGAGCTAGGGTTTACTGGGCCTTTATAACTTATCTCACTGTAATGCACAAGCCCATCAACTCCACCAACATCAACAAACATACCATAAGTTGTGATTTTTTTAACTGTACCCTCTATAACGCTATCATTTTCTACTATGCTTGATAGAGCTTCTTTACGCTTTTTGCGGTCGTCATCTAAAATTTTCTTTCTAGAGACAACTATGCTATTTTCTTCTTTATCAATTTTTATAACTCTTACTTTATATGTTTTACCAATTACTCCTTCAGCATTTTTAAAGCCACTGTGAGTTTTTGGTAAGAAAAATTCCACGCCATTTACATCTTGAGTGATAAAGCCACCTTTATTTTTTCCAACTACTTTTACGTCGATTTCGCCAGAATTTTCAGGATCGTAAGCTTCGATGAAAGCTTTAACTTTCTCTTTTCTAAGTGCTTTTTTGTGCGACACTATAGGTCTTCCATTTCTTGATCCAGTTATTACAACTTTGATCGTATCGCCAACTTTATGCGTCAGGTTGCCATTTGCATCAGTGATCTCAGAAACATTTAAAATGCCTTCTGACTTCTTGCCAACGTCAATTAAAACCTCATCGCCATTGATACTGACGATCTTTGCGTCACTATCTTCTTCAGTCTTTTTAAAAGACTCCTCTAACATCGCAGCAAAATCGATATCTTCGATATCTTCGTCTTTTGCTTTTCCTAATTGAACACTTTTGTTCACAGCCATCTTGATCCTTTAAATTTTATTATGCCAGTAGAGGCAAATTAGCTTATTATAGTTAATTGTGGCTTTAGCTAGGATAAATTTTATACTTTTTTGATTCTGTCAACGACTTTTTGTATGATCCAGTCAGGCGTACTTGCACCAGCACTTATGCCACACAAATTTTTGCCATCAAACCATGACTTTTCAAGCTCTTCTTCGCTTTCTATCAAGTAGCTATCTTCGCAGAATTTTTTAGATATTAGGTAGAGTTGTTTTGTATTTGAGCTATTTTTTCCACCGATTATTATCATCACGTCAGCCCTTTTTGCCAAATTTTTAGCAGCCTCTTGGTTTTCAAATGTTGCGTTGCAAATCGTGTTAAAAACGCGTACCTCTTTTACGTGAAGCATAAGGTAGTTTGCGATCTGCATAAATTTCTCGACTTTTCTAGTCGTTTGGCTAACAAGTGCGACCTTTTGCTTAAATTTAATGCCATCTAGCTCGCTCTCTTCAAGCACGACATAGACATTACCCTTGGCATATGACTTCACGCCCTTTACTTCAGGGTGATGCATGTCGCCATAAATTACCACATCATAGCCCTCTTCGCTCATTTTTTCACAAATTTGCTGTGGCTTTGTCACAAATGGACAAGTTGCGTCGATCACTTTTATGTCGCTCTTTTTTAACTCTGCAAGATCATTTTTAGTGATGCCATGAGTGCGGATGATCGCCTTTTTCTCATCTTTTAGCTCGTCTATGCCCTCAAGCGTTTTTACATTGTAGTTTTTCTCAAGCCTACTTATCTCTTCGTTATTGTGTATGAGCGGACCGATGGTCGCAGCATCTCCTGCATTTTCAGCAATCTTTATCGCCCTTTTTACACCAAAGCAAAATCCATAACTACTAGCAAGCTCAATCTTCAACTCTAGCTCCCATTTTCTTTAAAATTTCAGCAAAATTTGGAAATGAAGTGGCGATAAATTCACTCTTTTCTATCTGCATGCCGCACTTTAGTCCAAGCACAGCAAAACTCATTGCGATCCTGTGATCCCCGTGACTATCGATCGTGGCAAATTTAGCCTCTGAACCATTTATGATAAAGCCATCTTCAAGCTCGCTAGCATCAACGCCACACTGCTTTAACGCATTTATCGTGACAGCTATCCTATCGCTCTCTTTTACACGAAGCTCTTTAGCATTTGTCAGCTTGCTTTGGCCTTTGGCGCAGGCAAATGTGATGGCTAAAGCTGGGGCTTCATCAATGAGCCACGAGATATTTTCACTCACTTCTACACCTTTTAAATTTGGCGAGTACTTGACCTCGATATCGCCAATATCTTCATATTTGCTTGAAATTTTGTGAAATTTTATCTCAGCTCCCATTTTTTCTAGAATTTTATAAGCTTCGATGCGAGTTTTATTTAGCAAGACATTTTTTAAAATAATATGTGAGCCCGGAATGATAAGTGCTGCGACCGCAAAGAAAAATGCAGAACTTGGATCATTTGGCACGTCTATATCAAGCGGCGCGAGTGGGGCTTTCATCGGCTCTAGTGTGATCTCTAAGTTGTCACGCTTTATATCAGCTCCCATGCCAGCAAGCATGCGCTCGGTGTGATCCCTGCTTAGCTCTGGCTCACTAAATTTGCAACCATTTGAGTAAAGAGCCGCTAGTAAAAGCGCACTTTTTACCTGGGCTGAGGCGATCTTGCTATCAAAACTAAATCTTTCAAATTTCGTCCCTCTTATGCAAAGTGGAGCATTGTTTGCGTTGTTTGCACCATCTATCTTTGCGCCCATATCATTTAGAGGTTTTGCTATTCTAGCCATTGGACGTGAGTTTAAATATCTATCACCACTTAGCACAAAAAAGCCATCCTGTACGGCTAGTAATCCCATAAAAAGCCTCATCGCCGTACCAGAGTTACCACACTCTAAAATTTCATTTGGCTCTTTTATCTTTTGTGGCGGTGTGATGGTTATTTCAGAGCTACTATCTTCAACCTTCGCTCCCAAAAGCTGGACTATCTTTAAAGTATTTAGCGTATCGCCAGCCCTTAGATAGTTTCTAACGCGAGATGGTTTATCGCTTAAAAGCGAAAAGATCGCGCATCTATGCGATATTGATTTATCCGCTGCGATGTCGTCAATAGTTAAATTTAGACTTTTTTCTAATGGATAAATTCTCATCTTATTCCGATATTTAGTTTCTCTTTTAGCTCGCTTAAAATTTTATCCATAAGTGCGTTTATATCGTCATCTTCAAGCGTTTTTTCCATATCCTGGAATGTAAATTTAAGGCTAAGGCTGATCGAGCCATTTAGCTTCGCATCTTTATAAATATCAACTGGTAAAAATTCTTTTAGCTCTTTTAGATTTAGCCCTCTTATGCACTCATAAATTCGTCCAGCCTCGAAATTTTCAGGCACGATGAGACTAAGATCCCTTGTTGTGCTTTGAAATTTAGAGTAAGGCACTGCCAAGATCGGTTCAAATTTAAGCTTCGCAAAATCTATCTCGCAGACGTAAGTTCTTGGCAGATCTCTTTTTGCCTCTACTCTTGCATCAACTCTGCCGATATAACCAATATTTTCGCCATTTTGATAGATGTATGCTTGCTCGTATGGGCTAAGATATGAGATACACTGGCAAGGTTTTAGTTCAAATTTGCCTATGACATTTTGCACCATCGCCGCAAATGCGTAGAAATTTGCCTCTTCGCCCTTTGCGCCATTTATCAGCGTAGGCTCTTTTAAAAGTCCAGACACAACAAAGCCTAAATTTAAGCCCTGATTTACATTTTCATCAAAAATTTCTCCAAGCTCAAATAGTCTAACTGAGCGTTTCGAGTTTTTGATATTTTTCTCGCTTGAGCTTAGAAGGTGATTAACAAGTGTCGGTCTAAGCGTGTTTAACTCGTTATTTATAGGATTTAGTATCTTGACTTTGCATGGCTTAAAATTTAGCTCACTAAGCTCGTCCTCACTATCAAAGACATAGTGCACGCTTTCAAAAAAGCCATTATCAGCCGCTCTACACCTTAGATTTAGGGCGTTTTTATAGTCAAAATATGTCTTATTTAGCCTATTTTTCTCAGAGAAATTTAGTGGCTTTGAGGCGATATTGTCTATGCCTATTATTCTTACGATCTCCTCGCAAACATCGTGAGAATTTACTATATCATGGCGAAATAACGGTACTTTTACATTAAAACTTTCTTGCTCAACATTTACTGCGATCTCAAAGCCAAGTTTCTTTAAAATTTTAACGACATCATTTCTAGCAATATCTTGACCGATCATATTTTTAATCTCAAAAAGAGAGATGCTAAGCGTGATAGGCTCGGTGTTTAAAAGCGACTGCTGTGAGCCAGCAAAGAGATTTAGCGCATCTTTAAAATTGGCAAGTCTTTTAAATAAATAATCCGCACCATAAGCTAAATTTGGCTCGCTACCACGACTTGAGCGATAAATTTGATCACCCTTTGGTAAATTTTTATTTTCAAAAATAGCTTTTGAAACAATATCTGGCTTTACGTAGCTAGCTTCTACTAGGATCACTTTTGACTTCTCATCTACCCTTGCTACGTCACTTTGGTAAATTCCAGCAATGCCTAAATTTTTATCCCCGCAATAAACGATGCATTCGCCATTTTCGCCATTTTTTATATCAAAAACAGCCTTTTCGCCTTCACTTACTAGTTTAGCCTGATCATAAGCCCTAAATAAAACACCAGTGCAAAATGTCGCGTATTCAAGCAGTCTCTCAACTAAATTTGTCTTTTGACACTCTATTAATGCTAGACGCATGCGAGTTATTAGATTTTCATATAGTCCTTCTTTTAGCTCAAAAGCCTTATACAAAAATGACCCATTTACTTTATCCTCTACTCGCACAGAAGCTATTCTGCCAATACCTAGTAAATTTTCGCTCTCATCGTCTTCGTGACTATCTTTCATATTTAGATCAAGCGCTGCACAAATTTCTCTTGCGATGCCATGTAAATTTTGGCAATCGCCTCTGTTTGCTGTGACATCAACTTCGATTATCGTATCTTTAAATATCTCAAATTCGCTAAGACTTGTACCAAGTTTTAGCTTGCCAATACTCTCATCAAGCGGTAAAATTCCATCGTTTACCTTTGGAAGTCCCAGCTCACTTGAAGAGCAGATCATACCACTTGACTCGATACCTCTTAGCTTTGCTTTTTTTATCTCAAGACCATTTGGCATAGTCGTGCCAATAAGTGCAACTGGCACAAATTGACCAGCTTCAACATTTTTAGCCCCACACACGATCTGAAGCGTCTCTCCACCAACATCTACTTGACAAACGCTTAGTTTATCGGCATCTGGATGTTTTTCTCTGCTTTTTATGTAGCCAACCACGATACTCTTTGGTAAATTTATCTCTTTATAACTATCAACCTCTAGCCCAATAGAATTTAATGTCTTTGAAAGTGTCTCGCCGCTAACGTCGCTAAGGTCGATCCACTCGTTTAACCAATGCTTTGAAATTATCATTTAAACTGCTCCAACAATCTTAAATCTCCCTCAAAAAGCGACCTTAGATCAGGCACTCTATGAAGCAACATTGCAAATCTCTCAACGCCAAGGCCAAAGGCGTATCCGCTTACATTTTTATAGCCAACCGCCTTAAATACATTTGGATCAACGACGCCGCATCCAAGTACCTCAAGCCAAGTAGTCTGCTTGCATACTCTGCAGCCCTTGCCGTGGCAGAATATACAACTGATATCAACCTCTGCGCTAGGCTCCGTAAATGGGAAGAAGCTAGGGCGAAAACGTACTTCAACATCGCCAAACATGTGCTTTAAAAAGCCCTCAAGCATTGATTTTAAATTTGCAAAGCTAACTTTCTCAGCATCTTCCACAACAAGGCCCTCGACTTGGTGAAACATCGGTGTATGCGTTAAATCCATATCACGTCTAAAAACAGTACCTGGCGCTATCATGCGAATAGGCGGCTTTTGATTTAGCATAGTTCGCACCTGAACTGGGCTCGTATGCGTCCTTAAAAGTCTAAAATCATCTAGATAAAATGTATCTTGCATATCCCTTGCTGGGTGGTATTTTGGTAAATTTAGCGCCTCAAAGTTGTGAAAATCATCTTCTATAAGCGGTCCAGTCTCGAGCGAGAAATTTAGAGCTAAAAAATACTCAATTATCTTATCCATCGTAGCCATCACAGGATGAAGTGCCCCGCTAGCCACTGGCTCATTAAATAGCGTGATATCAGCGGCTTCTTTTTTCATCTTATTATCTATCTCTTGCTCGCTAAGCTCAGCTTTTTTAGCTTCTATTAGCGCGCCAAGTTCATCTCTTTGCTTATTTAAATTTGCTGCAAATTCCTTTTTCTCGTCCTCGCCAAGCTCTTTTAGCTTTGCAAAGCCTTGCGCCAAGATGCCCTTTTTGCCAAAAATTTCTACCCTGACTTTTTCCAAATCATCAAGCGTTGAAATTTCATTTTTGATTTTATTAACGAAATCTTGCAATTTTTTACCTTTATAAATTTTTGAGTCGATTTTATAGAAAAAGAGTTAAAATCAAGATAAAGAGCACGAAATTTAAGCACACTTTGATATAATTTTGCAAAATTTCAAAGGAGCTAAAATGACCATATTTGAAAAGATCGTAGCTGGTGAAATCCCTTGCAACAAAGTGCTTGAAAGCGAGAAATTTCTAGCTTTTAACGACATAAACCCAAAAGCACCGATCCACATCCTAATCATCCCAAAAAAACACTATAAAAATTTCCAAGAAATGGATCCGGTTTTAATGGGAGAGATGACAAAATTTATCCAAGAAGTGGCGACCTTAATGGGCGTTGATAAGAGCGGATACCGCCTTATAACAAACTGCGGTGAAAACGGCGGTCAAGAAGTTATGCATCTGCATTTTCACCTGCTTGGCGGAGCTAAGCTTGGCTGGAGCGAAGGCGTAGCTGATCCACAAAGCACATTTTAATAACTTATAAATCTTAGACTCAAAGCATGAGTCTAAGATTTTATTTTCTTGCAGACTTAATAGCTTCAAGCAACTCTTCAAAACCTACTTTACTTGAGTTTTCAACATCTTTTAATATTTCAACGCCAGGTAGATTTCCTTTATCTTTATCAGCAAAAATAACCATCGCTTTTTCTAAGCCATGATGAACATTTTCATGATGAGCTGCGATACTTGAGAGAATTTTGGCATCTTTTACAAGAGTATTTTTCACATCTTTTTCATACCATTTGCCAAATCTACACTCATGAACATCTTGAATTTTATTAAATTCATTTAAAAGTACGCCTCTATATCCATTTAACTTCATATTTATATGATCTATTTTTCCATTGCTTACATAGACTTCATTTGTAACATTTAAGGCCTGATTTAGGATATTTTGCGTATTTGCATTTACACTTGAGATATTTCCTTCAAATCCACCTAAAATTTTCATAGCATTTGCAGAAATTTTTGAGAAATTCTCACTCATTTCGATCATAGTGTTTGCACTTTGCTTAAGGCCATTTATATTTACTTCTACTTCAAGTGTCGCTTTTTGGGTACGTTCAGCTAGCTTTCTAACCTCATCTGCCACGACAGCAAAACCTCGTCCATGCTCACCAGCACGGGCCGCCTCAATAGCAGCATTTAGAGCTAGCAAATTTGTCTGATCTGAGATGTCTTTAATTAGATTTATAATCTCAGCAATCGAATTTACGCTTCCATTAAGCGAAGAAGCGTCATTTGAAAGGTCATTGCTCATCTGGCTTACTTGCTCGATCGAGTTTAAAATTTCAGCCGTTTGCGACTTGAGTTCGCCCGTCTCTTTGAAAGTCTTTTCATTTAGTCCGTTTATACTTTCAAGCATTTTTAGGTTTTCTTCCATTGTTAATTGCAAGAAATTTATGCCATCTTGATAACTTGAAAGCAATAAATTTACAGCCTCTTGCTTATCCTTGGCTTGCTCTTTTGGCTCGCAAGTTTTAACGTTTTTTAGCTCCTCTTTAAGTGCTAAAATTTCAGCCTTTAAAGCTTCATTTTCTCTCTCTAAAGCTTCGTTTTTACTAGAAAGCTCTTTATTTTTGCCATCAAAAAACATTTTTCATCCTTTAAAATTTGTAGATTTTGCGTAATTATAACTCTTTTTTCTTAAGCCAGTAATCTAAAATTTCTATCTGCTCATCAACGCTTTTATTTGCCGTGCCGCCTTTTGAAGTGCGAGCCTCTTTGGAAGCGTGCAGATCTAAAAATTTAATAGCATTTGCATCTAAATTTTCATCCACACTTTTTAGCTGCTCTTCGTTTAGTTCACTCAAATCAAGTCCTAAACTTTCAGCTTTTGCGACAGCTTTGCCTGTGATAAAATGCGCCGTTCTAAATGGAATATTTTTTTCACGCACTAGATAGTCTGCCAAATCAGTGGCACTTAGATGCCCATTTTTTGTCGCTTTTAGCATGTTTTTTTCGTTAAATTTAGCTGTTTTTATCATCTCGTTTAGGATAGTAGCCGAGCTTAAAATGGTTAAGACGCTGTCAAACACGCCCTCTTTATCTTCTTGCATATCTTTATTATAAGCAAGTGGCAGGCCTTTCATTGTAGTTAGTAGCGCTACCAAATTTCCATTTACGCGCCCAGTTTTACCGCGTATGAGTTCAGCGACGTCTGGATTTTTCTTTTGAGGCATTATGGAACTTCCTGTGCTATAAGCATCGCTAATGCTTACAAAGCCAAATTCTTGAGAGCTCCAAAGTATAAGTTCCTCGCAAAGCCTAGAAGCGTGCGTCATAAAAACGCTAATGTTAAATAAAATTTCCAGCGCAAAATCACGGTCGCTCACGCTATCCATCGCATTTTGCGTGCAACCTGCAAAGCCAAGCTCGCTTGCAACGATAGTTCTATCTATCTTATGAGGAGTGCCTGCAAGGGCTGCTGAACCAAGTGGGCTTAGGTTGTTTCGCTCATATGAGCTAATAAAACGCTCGAAATCTCTTTTAAACATAAATGCATATGCTAGCAAGTGATAGCTAAGGCTTACTGGCTGAGCGTGTTGAAGGTGTGTGTAGCCTGGCATTAGCGTATCTTTGTGGTTTTTTGCCAAATTTGTAAGCGTGGCGATGAGCTCTTTTATACATGAAGAAATTTCTAAATTTTTCTTCAATACGTAAAATTTAAAATCAAGCGCGACTTGGTCATTTCTACTTCTAGCTGTGTGCAGTCTGCCTCCAAGCTCGGCGCCGATGATCTGGCTAAGTCGCTTCTCAACTGCCATATGTATATCTTCATCTTCTAACTTAAACTCAAATTTACCTGCTCTTATCTCAGATAAAACCTCACCAAGCCCCTTTATGATCGCCTCTGACTCATCTTTTTTTAAAATTCCACAAACCCCAAGCATCTTTGCATGAGCCTTACTTCCAGCGATATCTTCTTCAAAAAGATTTTTATCAAAATTTATAGAGGCATTAAATTCCTCAAGTAACTTCGAGCTAGCCTCGCTAAATCTACCCTCCCACATCTTTTTGTGTGCGTTTTCATCTTTTTTCATAGCTTTACCTTTAATTAGTTTTGCGTGATTTTAACAAAATAGCACTTAACTGGGTATTTTAACTATAAAGTTGCAAAAAAGTTATAAATATAATTTATCTTTAAGGATATAGAAATATAATTCAAAATATAACTTTTTAAAAACTATTTTAATTTTCTATTGAATATAGTTTAAAATAAAAATAATCTATAAGAGGAAGGATGATATGCAAATAGACGCAAATATGAACTCAAATATTTTCTATCATGATGGCTATACATCTATCTCTTCAAATAGCTCAAAAACAAGCATGCTAGTATCTTCCGGCTATGACAAGAAAGATATTGTTAGAAGCAATGAAGTACATGTAGAACAAAGAGAAGATGCTAAAATTTCCTCTATAATTATTAATAAAGTAAGTGCCATACACTTACAAAAAGACTTAGAAAAATTACAAGATCAAAAGCTAGATATTTCGCATCAAATTTCAAGCATCCAAAGCCTAAAAGATCGTAACTCTATGCAAATGCTTCATTACTTAAATTTAGAGCAGTCAGCAATCCAAAATAATATTTTAAGTATTAAAACTCAAATGATAGAAATGGCACAAGCTTAAAACTAAGCCTTGCCAATAATAGTTTCTAAAACTAGGCAAAAATCCTCTAAAAAATATCCCATTGATTTATAAAAATTACTAGTTGCGTCTTTTTGGATATCTTTTGAAAGCTGTTTAGCATAAGGCAAGAAAAATGAGACACTAAAAGCCACAAGAAGCTTCATAGACTCCTTAGATACTTCACTTTTTAACATATTTGCTATTAAAATTAACTGATTTGAGATGCTATCAACCTCGCCCATTTTTGGCTGAAAATTTATAGCCTTATAAAATTGAACTAGATCATCTTTTGCAGAAGAAAAATAGTAGCTTGCCTCAAATTTTGACTTTAAAATGACAAAATCGTCACATAAAGCAGCACTACTTTCATCTTTGATAAATTTGGCATAAAGCTCGTTACCTTTTTTATTTGTTTCGTTATTTGTCTGCGTTATCCACGCATTTGTCTTTTTGATACGCATAAAAGATGAAACATCCAAAATACCACTAAAATTTGCAGCAAGCGCAGCCGCTACAACGCTATAAAGTTCTCCAAGTTTCAAATTTTAATCCTTAAGTCGTAGATATCTAAGTCTAAGTGCGTTTAAAACAACAGTAACAGAGCTAAGACACATCGCCATTGAGCCATAAACTGGGCTTAAAAGTAGCCCAAAGACTGGATAAAATACGCCTGCAGCCACCGGGATACAAATCGCGTTATACATAAACGCCCAAAATAAATTTTCTTTTATGTTTGCCATAGTAGCATTTGCTAATCTAACTAGTCCAGTCACTCCACGCAAATCATTTTTAATAAGCACGATATCTCCAGCACCTTTTGCTATATCTGAGCCCGAGTTCATAGCGATACCAACACTTGCTTCTTTAAGTGATGGTGAGTCGTTTACGCCATCTCCAACAAAGATAACGCCACCATGATTTGTAAGCTCTTTTATCTCATTAAATTTATCTTCAGGCAGCATATTTGCGTGATATTTACTCACATTTAGCTTCTTGGCAATACTTGCAACCACCTTCTCATCATCGCCTGAAAGGATCACACTTTGTAAATTTAGACTTGTAAGCTCGTTTATAACATCGCTTGCCTCGTCTTTTAGCTCATCACTAAGCGTTAAAAAACCAACAAATTTTTTATTTATAGCACAAAGTATGACGCCGCTTCCATCGTTTGTAGCCTCTTTTATAGCGTTACTTTCATCCGGATTTAAACTTACTTCATTTTCCAAAAGCAACTTTTCGTTTCCGATTATTATCTGATTATTCTCATCCTCATAGATGATGCCTTGCCCGACAACATTTTGAAATTTTCCATTTAGCTTTTGTAAATCTATACATTTTTGCTTTGCATATCTAACGATAGCTTTTGAGATGAGATGCTCACTTAAATTTTCAGCAGAAGCGATAAGAGCTAAATCTTGCTCGCTTAAATTTGAGCTTTTGACGCTGATTTGCCCTTTACTAAGTGTGCCGGTTTTATCAAAAGCTACAAATTTAGCATCTTTTATTAGCTCTAAAACTTCTGGATTTTTTACTAAAATTCCAGCTTTTGCACCGCGTGCAAGCGAGCTTACTATTGCTATTGGCGTAGCAAGTCCAAGAGCGCATGGACATGAGATGATAAGAACGCAGATCGCGCTAGAGATCGCATAGGCGAAATTTCCACTAAAAATTATCCATATTAAAAATGTAAGAACTGAGATCGCCACGACACTTGGCACAAAGATGTTTGCTATCTTGTCAGCCAGCCGTCCGATAGGCATCTTTTTAGAGCTAGCGTCGCTTAGTAGGTTTAAAATTTGAGATAGCAAGCTCTCGTAAGAGCTCTTTGTCACCTTGACGCTTATGTAGCCATTTGTGTTTAGAGTGCCGGCAAATACGCCATCTCCCACCTCTTTATAAACTGGCAAGCTCTCTCCTGTAAGCATAGAAGCATCTATCTCAGCGCCACCTTGAACTATCACGCCATCACTTGGGATGTTGTAGCCATTTTTTACGATGACGATGTCGCCTACTTTTAGCTCATTTACATTTACCTCTTTACTATGTCCATCTGGCATGACCAAAAAGGCGGTTTTTGGAGAAATTTTAAGTAGCGTCTTTAGGTAGTCGCCTGCCTTTGCCTTTGAGCGCTCTTCAAGATACTTACCTAGCAAAACAAAGGCTATTATCATCGCTGCGCCCGAGACATAGACATTTTTTAGATCATCTGGGATGAAATCTGAAAAGATCACAGCAAAAAGCGAGTATAAAAATGCACTGCCGCTTCCAAGAGCTACAAGCACGTTCATATCGTAGTTTTTGTTTTTAACAGCCTCTATGGCGTGAGCAAAGAAGTCTTTGCCACTAAAAGCTAGCACCAAAAAGCCAAGCGCTAAAATGGCTAAATTTACAACCACGCTAGGCCTTACAAACATCTCAAGCGCCATGATGACCATGCTCGCTAGAAATGCAAATATAAATTTATTTCTGATCGCAGTTATATGCTCGTCTCTTTTGGCTTCAAATTCATCAATATTTGTCGCCACAAAATAGCCAAGCTTCTTTATCTTTTGCTCTAAAACTTCACGCACGCTAGCGTCTTTTAGGACAAATTCGCCGCTTGCATTTGCAAAATTTACATTTGCTTCAAGCACCCCATCTATCTTTTTAGAAACTTTCTCGATAGCGTTTGAGCAATTTACGCAGCTCATTCCAGCTATATTTAGTTTGACTTTTAAAGGCATATCAAAGCTCCTTTATAACGTCAAATCCAAGATCAGCCATTTCTGATTTAAATTTCTCTACATCGCCATCTTTTATATCGACGCTTACTTGTCTTGGCTCTTTGTTAAGATCAACTTCTATCTCGCCAAAGTCATCTTCAAGTGCGTTTTTTATAGTGTTTGCGCAGTTTTGGCAGTGGATATTGTTTACTTCAAATGTTTTCATATTATCTCCTTTATCATATGGTCGTATTCATGTAAATTTACAATTTTCTTTACATTAAATTTAAAACCCAAACTCTCGTAAAATTTACGAACTTTTGGTTTATTTGTATCTACTATTAATGAAACCTTTTTATGCCCTAGCTCTTTTGCCTTGACAAACGAATGCCTTATGAGCTCTTTTGCAAGCCCTTGGCCTCTAAAATTTTCATCAACAGCGATACTATCTATATAAAACTCATCGTCAAAACACTCTTTTTCTACCTTGTTATCTTTGCCAAGAGCCATTAAATGCTGTGAAATTTCTCTATCAAGCTGCTCCACGTCGCCACCAAAGTAAGCACACATAGCAGCTATAATTTCCTCGTTATGTTTATAAACAAAGACATTTTTATAGCTTAGTCTATTTGTCTCACTTTTGAAAAAAATTTCTAAAATTTCATCACTTTTAATAGGATCGTCGTAGCCACTTAGCTTATAGGCGATATCCTCCATTGCTAGATTTAGTAGCTTTATGCAGCTTTTTGCATCTTGTTTTTGAGCATTTTTTATCATGGCTTGATTATATGCCTTTAGCTTAAATTTTTACCAAATATTTTTTTAAATTTACAAATTAGGCGCTTTGGCTGGCAAACTAAAAATGTTTTAAAAAAGTATAAAATTTTTTTAGTTATAATCCGTAAAAAATTTATTTAAGGATATTTATGGGACGAGCATTTGAGTACCGAAGAGCGGCAAAAGAAGCTAGATGGGATAAGATGAGCAAGGTATTTCCAAAACTTTCAAAAGCTATAACAGTAGCTGCAAAAGATGGTGGTTGTGATCCAGATATGAACCCTAAACTTCGCGCAGCTATCGCAGCAGCAAAAGCTGAAAATATGCCAAAAGATAACATCGATGCAGCTATAAAAAGAGCAAATGGCAAAGATAGCGCCGATATTAAGACTATTTTTTATGATGGTAAAGCAGCTCACGGCGTGCAGATCATCGTTGAGTGTGCGACTGACAATCCAACGAGAACAGTTGCCAATGTTAAAGCGATATTTAGCAAAAATGGTGGAGAAATTTTGCCAAGTGGTAGCCTTAGCTTTATGTTTACAAGAAAGAGCGTTTTTGAGCTTGAAAAACCAAGCGCAGACATCGAAGAGATCGAGCTTGAGCTGATAGACTACGGCCTAAGCGATATCGAGGCTGACGATGAGACGCTATTTGTTTACGGCGACTATGCAAATTTTGGCACACTTCACGAGGGCATAGAGAAGCTAAATTTAGTAGTTAAAAAAGCTTCACTTCAGTACCTACCAAACCAAGCTGTAAATTTAGACGAAGAGCAGATGCTTGAAGTTGAGAGACTTCTTGATAAGCTAGAAGATGATGATGACGTTCAAGCAGTTTATACAAATATCGAATAAAAGGGAAATACATGCGTTTTGATGAATTAAAAGTTTATGATATAAATTTAGATGAACTTAAAAAAGATAAATTTGTAGTTTTAGAGACAGACAAAGGCGAGATCAGACTTGAACTTTTTGCCGAAGAAGCTCCACAAGCTGTCGCAAATTTTGTCCATTTGATAAGATCAGGCTTTTATAATGGCCTAAATTTTCACAGAGTTATACCAAATTTTGTCATCCAAGGTGGCTGCCCAAATGGAACAGGCACGGGCGGTCCTGGCTGGAGAATAAAATGTGAATGTAGCAATCAAAAGGTAAAACACGAGCGCGGTAGCCTAAGCATGGCTCATGCAGGTCGCGATACTGGCGGATCGCAGTTTTTCATCTGTCATAGCAAGCAACCTCATCTTGATGGCGTGCATACAGTCTTTGGAAAATGCGTTGATGAAGAGAGCCTAAAGGTGCTTGACGCTATAAGACAAGGCGATAAGATCATCTCTGCTAAGATCAGAGAAAGCCTATAAAGGGGAAATTTATGAATAATGCTAAAAAGCAAGGAAATCTTGCTGTAAGATTATTTACCAATCTTGCCTTTTGGGTTGTGATCGGTATTGTTGGTGGTGTTATCGTTGGCATGGTCGCACCTGAGCTTGGTATAGCAAGCAAGCCAGGCATTGATTATTTTATAAAAGCACTTAAAATTTTAATCGGTCCTATTATCTTTTTAACGATCGTTTCAGGTATCGTTGGGCTTGAAAGTTTAAAAGATCTTGGATCTATTGGATTAAAGGCATTTATCTATTTTGAGATAGTTAGCACACTTGCGCTTGCTGTTGGTATCATCTTTGGCGAGACACTTCGTCCAGGACATGGCATGAATCTTGACTATACTCAGCTTGATGCCTCAAGCGTAGCTAAATTTACATCTCAAGCTGCAAATATGGACGCAAATAGCGGATTTGTAGCACATACACTTCATCTTTTAAGAGGTGCTATGCCAGTAGATGATATTTTCCCTTACGTGCATATACTTGATCCATTTATAAAATCAAACACACTTCAAGTACTTTTCATGGCTATTATCGTTGCCATCGTACTTTCGCTGCTAACTCATGATAAAAAACAAGCTTGCCTAAAGCCACTTGAATTTATTCAGCACTATGTCTTAAAACTTCTTAGTTGGCTTATGTTCTTTAGCCCAGTGGCTGCATTTTCGGCTATGGCTTATCTAATCGGCAAATTTGGTATCGGAACGCTTCTTGGCATGATGGAGCTTTTGGTTGTTATGGCACTTGCGAGCTGCTTTTTTATCTTTGTCGTGCTTGGCATTATTTGCTATTTTGCAAAAATCAATGTCTTTAAATTTATGCGTTTTATTTCAAAAGAAGTATTGGTAGTCTTTGCGACAAGCTCGAGCGAAACAGCTCTTGCACCACTTATGCAAAAGCTAGAATCAGCTGGTATAAATAGAGGTGCTGTCGGCCTTATCATTCCAACTGGTTACTCATTTAACCTTGACTGCACCAACATCTATCTAAGTTTAAGCGTTATTTTCTTAGCTCAAGCATTTAACATCCCGCTAAGTTTTGAGCATCTAATAAGTATACTAATCGTGCTAATGATCACAAGCAAAGGCGCTGTTGGCGTGACAGGATCAGGCTTTGTTGTCCTTGCTGGAACACTAAGCGCACTTCCAAGCACTGGCATACCAGTCGTCACCGTAGCCGTGCTACTTGGCGTTGATAAATTTATGTCAGAGATGCGTGCTGTTGGTAACCTTTGCGGTAATGCCGTTGGCTGCATGATCGTATCTATCTGGGATAAAAAGGTCGATATGGAGAAATTTAGATACGCACTAGATCATCCAGAGGAATTTCACTTTCACTCATAAATATACATTTATAACTATAAGGGCAACTTTGCCCTTATTTTTTCTTTTTACCCTAAATTTATGCGATCTATCTCCTCCTCAAACCTATTAAAAATTTTTAGAAAGTAACACAATAAACAATATTTGATAACTGGTTCAAGCACAAAAAGAAAAACTAGGAGCTAAGTGTAATAAGAAAATTTTATTAGTAACTAATATATTTGGCAATATCTAATATTTTGTTACTTACTAGAATAAATTTACAAATGTAACACTTGAGATTGGAATTTAGAAGAGAGATACTTTAAATTTAGTCATATCAAAAATATCAAATAAAAAGACTAGCCTTGCAAGAAGCTTTGCAAGGCTATACAAATTAAGCTTTTGGACCAGCTTTAGCGTACTCAACGCCCTCTTTTACATCTTCGTAACGTTTGAAATTTTCAACAAACATTTTAGCAAGTTTATCGCGTGAAGCGTTATACTCAGCCGGATTTGTCCATGTGTTTATTGGATTTAGCAGTTTTGTCTCGACACCATCAAGCTCTTTTGGGATAGCGAAGTTAAATTTATCAAAATTTTCAAATTCGCATTTTGTGATGCTGCCATCAAGGATCGCATTTATGCAAGCACGAGTTGCTTTTATGCTCATACGCTTGCCAACGCCGTAAGCACCACCGCTCCAGCCTGTATTTACAAGATAGACATTAACGCCGTGCTTATCGATCTTCTCGCCAAGCAATTTTGCATAGACAGTTGGGTGAAGTGGCATAAATGGCTCGCCAAAGCAAGCGCTAAAAGTAGCAACAGGCTCAGTTATACCGCGCTCTGTGCCAGCAACTTTTGCTGTGTAGCCACTTAAGAAATAATACATCGCCTGCTCTTTTGTCAGCTTTGCAACTGGAGGAAGCACGCCAAAAGCGTCAGCACTTAAAAAGATGATGTTTTTTGGATGGCCAGCGCTTGAGCTTGGCTCGTAGTTGTCGATGTGATAGATCGGATAGCTCACGCGTGTGTTTTCAGTCTTTGAGCCATCTTTGTAATCAACCACGCCCTTTTCGTCAGCCACGACGTTTTCAAGTAGCGCATCACGCCTAATCGCTGCGTAAATTTCTGGCTCGCTGCTTGGATCAAGGTTGATACATTTTGCGTAGCAACCGCCCTCAAAATTAAACACGCCATCATCGTCCCAGCCGTGCTCATCATCACCTATTAACTTGCGTTTTGGATCAGTTGAAAGTGTCGTTTTACCAGTGCCAGATAGACCAAAAAATAGCGCCGTATCGCCCTTCTCGCCTACGTTTGCAGAGCAGTGCATGCTTAGTTTACCCTCAAGTGGCAACCAGTAGTTCATCATAGAAAAAATACCCTTTTTCATCTCGCCGCCGTACCATGTGCCGCCGATCACTGCAACATTTTCTTCGACGTTAAAGATAACAAAGACATCTGAATTTAGTCCATCAGCCTTGTAGTCATCATTTTTTGTTTTACAAGCGTTATACACTACAAAATCAGGCTCAAACTTAGCCAATTCTACGTCGCTTGGGCGGATAAACATATTTTTTACAAAGTGCGCTTGCCACGCTACTTCTGTGACAAAACGAACTGATTTTTTACTCTTTTTGCTAGCTCCACAAAATGCATCTTGGATAAAAATTTCTTTACCACTTAGTTGCTCTTTTGCTTTTTTAAGAAGCTTATCAAATAGCTCTTTTGTGATAGGCTGATTTATCTTGCCCCAAGCGATGTATTTTTGGCTTGGATCTTGCTTGACAAAGTACTTATCTTTTGGGCTTCTACCTGTAAAAATTCCAGTATCAACCATAAATGTGCCGTTACTTGAAACCCTACCCTCGTTATTTGCCTTTTCAAGCTCAAAAAGCTCGTCGTAACTTAGATTGTGATTTATCTTTTTGATCTCTTTTAGACCTAGTTCGTCTAGTTTATTTATCATGTTATTTCCTTTTAAAATTTTCATTTTTTATAAATTCTGACCTAAAAGTCATCAAAATGTTAATCAAATTTCGCTTAACACTATCTTTTTAAAAGTGGCAAATTTATTTAAATTTAGCTACTACTTGATTGTTCGCGACGCTTTGACCTTTGCTAACTTCAATAGAGCCTATCACACCATCTTTTGGGGCTTTGACCTCTATCTCCATCTTCATTGCTTCAAGCACGACTACAGCTTGCCCTTTTTTGACTTGATCGCCTGGACTTACTAAAATTTTATGCACAGCGCCCGGCAAGCTAGCAACGATATCATTTGCTGTTGCGCCTGCTGCTGCACTTTTAGCATTTTTTACGCTCTTGCCTTCAACTTCGGTAATCGATTTAACTTGGATGCTATCGTTAAAGCCCTCGCTTACTTCGACATTGTAGCGGCTACCATTTACGACGACACTATATCTGCCACTTTGAGTTTGTCTGCCCTCGTTTGCTTTAGCATTTGGATCGATCTTTCTTACATTTACTTTAGCTTCACCTTTTAAAAATGCGATGCCTTTTTCTTTACAAGCTGCTGCTATAAAGACGTTTTCTTCAGTAACTTTGATCTTATTTTGTTTTAAAATTTCTTTTACATGAGCAAGCGACTTACTCTCATCTTTATCAGCTATATCAACTGCGTGTTTTGTAGTTGGTTTTAGCCCTAGTTGCTCGCTTGCAAGCTTGATGATCTCTTTATCAGGCGTAACTGGCGTCTTGCCAAAGTAGCCAAGCACCATTTTGCCATATCCCTCAGCAATCTTTTTCCACTTGCCAAACATCACATTATTAAAGGCTTGCTGGAAGTAAAACTGGCTAACAGGGGTTACTGAAGTACCGTATCCACCCTTTTGCACGACCTCGCGCATAGCAAGGATGACCTCTGGGAATTTATCTAAGATGTTGTTATCTCTCATCATCTGGGTATTTGCAGTGAGCGCACCACCAGGCATAGGGGAAAATGGTATTAGAGGGCTTACTTGCACGGCTTCAGGTGGCAAGAAATACTCTTTTAAGCAATCATTCAAAACGCTTTCGTATTTTAAAATTTTCTCCACATCAAGTCCGCCAAGATCATAATTTTTGCCTTTTACTGCGTGAAGCATGGTTAAGATATCTGGCTGACTTGTACCGCCACTTACTGGGCTTGCAGCTAGATCTATTCCATCAACGCCAGCTTCAAGCGCTGCAAGATAGCAAGCCACACTTACGCCTGCGGTTTCATGAGTGTGAAGTCTGATGTGAGTTTTTTCAGGTAGTAGCTTTCTAGCCATTTTTATGGTTTCATAGACCTTTTGCGGGCTACTTGTGCCACTTGCGTCTTTAAAGCAAACGCTGTGATAAGGGATGTTTGCGTCTAAAATTTCTCTTAAAATTTTCTCATAAAATTTAACATCATGAGCTCCCGCACAGCCACTAGGCAGATCCATCATCGTAACTACGACTTCGTGTTTTAGTCCGTGATGTGCAATCCTCTCGCCTGAATATTTTAAATTTTCAACGTCATTTAGTGCGTCAAAATTTCTGATGGTGGTGGTTCCGTGTTTTTTGAAAAGCTTTGCGTGAAGGTCAATTAGCTCACGACTGCCGGTATCAAGTGTGACGGTATTTACGCCCCTACTTAGGGTTTGAAGGTTTGCTTTTGGTCCTACGATGCTTCTAAATTTATCCATCATCGCAAAAGCGTCTTCATTTAGGTAAAAATAAAGGCTTTGAAATCTCGCTCCGCCACCAAATTCAAAATGCTCTATGCCAGCCTCTTTGGCCGCTTCAAGCGCAGGCAAAAAGTCATTCATAAGCACTCTAGCGCCATAAACTGACTGAAAGCCATCTCTAAAGGTCGTATCCATAACATCGATAAATTTCTTCGCCATCACCCACCTCATTAATTTTATAAATTTATTTAAAGAATCCATAGAAAATGGCTAAATTGGTTAGAAACTCAAATTAGCCATTTTGCTTGTTCTTTGGTATTTTACAACCAAAAACTTTTATATCATTTAAAAAGCGAGAGCAAGAAGTTTAATAATCCGCCGTGGCTCGCATCAAGCATTGGCTTTAATTCCATTAGAAAGACGCAGAAAAATACAAGTACAGCAAGCTGAATAAAAATATAAGGCACAACACCTTTATAAATAGCAGTCGTTTTTATCTCAGCTGGTGCGACTGATCTTAGGAAAAATAAGCTAAAACCAAATGGCGGTGTTAGGAACGAAGTTTGCAAATTCATCGCAACTAAGATTGCTAGATAAATTGGATTTATACCAAGCTTTGCGGCTATTGGTACCAAGATAGGAAGCACAATATATGAAATTTCAACAAAGTCGATAAAAAAGCCAAGCACAAAGATGACAACCATACTAAAAATGATAAAGCCCCACTTCTCACCTGGTAAATTTGTCATAAATTTTTCAACAATCTCATCGCCACCAGTGTAACTAAATACCATAGAAAAGGCTGTCGCACCAACAAGTATGGCAAAGACAAGTGCTGTAGTTTTTACGCTTTCTGCCAATGCCTCTTTTATCATAGAAAATGAAAAAGTCCTATAAAAAATAGCTAAAATAATGGCTCCAACGCAGCCAAAAGCTGAACTTTCAGTTGGTGTAGCGATACCTGCAAATATAGAACCCAATACACAAATAACCAGCAAAAGTGGCGGAAAGATAGCGATTAGTGCTCTCATGATCTGCTTAAATTTACTAACACCGCTCTCATCTTTTACTACAGGTGCAGTATCTGGTTTCAAATAAGCAACAATCAAAATATAAATGATATAAACTGCTACTAGCGTAAGTCCTGGGATGATGGCTTGATGAAAAAGCTCACCAACTGGCACTGAAAATATATCACCCAAAATAATCAGCACGATAGAAGGTGGAATGATCTGTCCAAGCGTACCAGCGGCACATATAGTGCCACAACCTAGCGCTTGGTCATATTTATACTTTAACATAACAGGCAAGCTTATAACGCCCATTGCAACGACACTTGCACCAACAACGCCGGTTGAAGCTGCAAGAAGTGCTCCAACCAAGATGGTGCTAATAGCAATGCCTCCGCGAATTTCTCCAAAAAGCATACCCATACTTTCAAGCAGCCTCTCGGCTAGTTTTGACTTTTGAAGAACAACGCCCATAAAGACAAAAAGTGGAACTGCTATGAAAATTCTACTCTCCATGATAGAGAAAATTCTATAAGGCATGAAGTTAAACATATCTTTAAAAACTTCGATACTTCCAAGTAGTCCATCTCCATCTCCAATGCTCTCAACAATACTGCCAATCATGCCAAATATCATCGAAACCGCACCAAAGGTAAAGGCTACTGGAAAGCCAATACCTAGCATCAAAAGTGCAGCTATAAACATTATCAAACCAGCCATTATTGCCCCTTTTTGGTTTTTCTATAGAGATTTAAATTTCTTATAAAAAAACCAATTGCAAAAAATATAAGTAGATAAAATGAAAAAGGAATAAGTGCCTTTATGATCCATCTGTGGGTAAGACCGCCCGGATCTGCACTAGCTTCAGCTGAAGTATAAGCATCACTCACAAATTCAAATGATAAATTTGAAACCAAAAGTGCAAATGGAATAATAAATACAAAAGTTCCTATCATATTCACAAGCGCTTTGTTCTTTGGTGAAAATTTAGCATAAAATATATCGACCCTGACGTGCGAATCCTCTTTTAACGCATAACTCATACCAAGCAAAAATATCACGGCAAAAAAATGCCACTCTAGCTCTTGAAATGCGACATTTCCATAAGAGAAAAAATATCTTGCCACAACGTTAAAAAAGACGTCTATTATCATCAAAGCCATAATAAACATGCAAATATAGCCGACTATATCGCCGACCTTATCAAAAAATTTCTCAACTTTTTGCATAACCAACCCTTAAAAAAACAATTTATTTATCATGATGATAAATACGCAAACTGGTGCCACATATCTTAATAAAAAATACCATGCACTAAATACAAAGTCGCTCATATATGGACTAAATAGCACATAAAGTGCCTCTCTTTTCATAAAATATCCAACAAATATCGCTCCACCAATACCACTAATTGGAAGCAGAACATTTGAAGCGGTAAAGTCAAGAAAATCAAAGAAATTTTTACCAAAGAGCATAAATTTGTCGCCAACATTTTCTATATTTGATAAAAGACATAAAAATCCTAAAACAAAAACACCAGCTCCAACTATACTAAGAGCTTTTATCCTGTTAATGCCATACTCTCTGATCAAGAAAAATACAAATGGCTCTACGATAGAGATTGCTGAAGTAATACCAGCAAAGATAAGCGCAGCAAAAAATGCTACAGCTAAAATTTGACCTATCACGCCAAGCTTAGCAAAGAGCGTTGGAAGCGAGATAAAGACAAGTCCTGGTCCTTGAGACGGCTCGGCACCAAATTCAAATATAAATGTAAAGATAACAAGACCCATCATGATGGCTAAGACGATGTTTATAAAGACGATACTTAACGTAGAAGTGGCTAAATTTGTATCATCACTTAGGCTAGCTGAATATGTAATGATCGCTGCCATACCAAGAGATAGTGTCCAAAAAGCAAGACCAAGAGCAAGCAAAAGCGAATTAAATGAAATTTTGCTAAAGTCAGGAACAAGCAAAAACTCAGCCGATTTTGTAAAGCCATTCATCGTCATAGAAAAGATAAGCATGATTAAAACCATAATAAATAGGCTTGGCATCATCCAAACATTTAGCTTTTCAATGCCACTTTTCACACCCTTTGAAAGGATAAAAAAGCAAGCTACAAATGCTATAACAAAATAAAGCGTCTGTTCGCCAAGACCATGCGTAAGAAGCTCGTTAAATATTACTTTTGAACTTTCTATATCGTTTGGAAGACCAGTAAAAGATAGTGTGAAATACTTAAAGACCCAGCCGATGATAACAATATAATAAGATGAGATTATAGCTGCGGTTACCATAGCTAAAATTCCAACCAGCTGCCATAAATTTTTATTTTTATTCGCCAACTTTCTAAAGGCATTTACACTATCGCTCTCACTAAGCTTGCCAATACTTAGCTCTGCCATAAAGATAGGTATGCCAACTAAAAACGTTATCAAAAGATATAAAATAACAAATGCTGATCCACCATTTTCACCGACCATATATGGAAATTTCCACGCATTGCCAAGTCCAACAGCTGACCCTGCAACTGCTAAAACATAACCTATTTTAGAAAACTGTTCTTTTGCCATTATGCAATCTCCCTTACTAACACCACAAAAACTAGAACTGGTGCCACAAACCTTATTAAAAAATACCAAATTTTAAAAACAATCTCACCCATATAAGGCAAGAATAGTTCTTTTAAAAGCTCAAATTTCATAAAGTACCCAACAAAAATGGCAAATATAATGCCACCAAGTGGGAGCATAATGTTTGAGCTAAGATAATCAAGCAAATCAAAAAAGCTCTTGCCAAAAAATGTAAGTGCTTCTTTAAAATCACCAATACCGCTTAACGCACATAAAATTCCCAAAAGATAAACTACGGCACCGACAATAATAATTGATCTATTTCTACTAAGTCCCAAGCTTTTATTTAAGAAAAATATAAATGGCTCAACCATTGAAATAACCGAGGTGATGCCAGCAAAAAATAGCGATATAAAAAATGTAAATGCCAAGAAATTTCCAAGCGTACCGAGCTTTGCAAATAGTGTTGGTAATGAGATAAATGCTAGTCCTGCACCCTTTGACGGCTCTGAGCCAAATTCAAATGTAAAAGTAAAAACAATAAGTCCGATAATCACACTAATAATAATATTTGCAAAGACAACATAAAGTGACGATGTAAATAAATTTGTGTCATCTCCAAGACTTGATGAATAAGTAAGTATACACCCTATGCCTATACACATCGTAAAAAAGGCAAGCCCAAGAGCGTTTAAGATAACGCCTTGATCGATCTTTGAAAAGTCTGGCACTAGTAAAAATTTAGCCGCCTCATCAAATCCATCCATACCAAAAGAGTAGCCAAGCATCAGTAAAAGCAGAATAAATAAAGCTGGTATAAGATAGACATTTATGCGTTCTATGCCACTTTTAACACCCTTTGTCAAGATAAAAAAGTAGGCAAAAAAGGCGATACTAAAATATAAAATTTGCTCCCATGCGCCATTTGAAGTAAAATTTACAAAAAGCGCTTCTGAGCTTGCCATATCTTTTGGAAGCTTACCAAGACTTAAGATAACGTATTTTAAAACCCAGCCGATAATGAGCGTATAAAAAGATGCGATGAATAGCCCTGTCACCATCACGACACCAGCAAATTTCCAAGAATTTGCCCCCTTTGTAGCTAGACTCTTAAATGCCCCAACCGTATCAAGGCGTGAAATTTTGCCCATTGCCATCTCAGCAAAAAATATGCTAAGGCCAACAACAAAAGCAAAAAATAGATATATAAGAATAAATGCTGAACCGCCATTACTACCGACCATATATGGAAATTTCCATGCATTACCAAGGCCAATAGCCGCTCCAATGATAGAAAGAACAAAACCAACTTTACTAAATCTATCCATCATTTACCTGCTATTTGATAGATCATGATGGCGCAAATTGCAATTGGCACGATATATCTTAGAGTGAAGTACCAAATTTCAAAGAATACTTTTCCCATAAATTCGCCAAAGAGTAGATATAGGCTCTCTTTTTTAAGTTTATAGCCAACAAAAAAACTAAAAATTATGGCACCTATTGGCATCATTATATTTGAAGTAAGAAAATCAAGTGCATCAAAGACTGGCTTACCAAAAATACTAAAGATATTAGCCGTCTGTGCATAATATGAAAAAATACAAAAAAGGCCTAAAATATAGACAAAAATTCCAATATAAACAAGAGCCATTTTGCGTGAAATTTCAAATTTTCTAACCAAATAATAAGCAAATGGTTCAATCATCGAAACAGCACTTGTAACACCAGCAAATAAAAGCG
Organism: Campylobacter concisus; assembly: GCF_003048535.1. Lineage (NCBI taxonomy): Bacteria > Pseudomonadati > Campylobacterota > Epsilonproteobacteria > Campylobacterales > Campylobacteraceae > Campylobacter > Campylobacter concisus. Next base: position 160,967 of record NZ_PIRQ01000003.1, read on the forward strand.
AAACAAAAAATGCGATGGCCATGACGTTGCCAACGACGCCAAGCTTTGCAAAAAGCGTGACAAGTGAGATAAAAATAAGCCCTGGGCCACTTGCCGTGCTATCAGCTCCATAAGCAAATATAAATGTAAAGACCACAAGTCCCATCATAATGCCTATTAAAATATTTATAAATATTATAGAAAGCGTTGATTTTATAAGATTTGTCTGCTCTGGTAAATTTGCAGCGTATGTTGGTATGACGCCAACACCCATAGATAGCGAGAAAAACGCAAGTCCAAGAGCCTGTAAAATCACATCTGGCGTGATCGCGCTAAAATTTGGTACAAATAAAAATTTAGCCGCCTTCACAAAGCCATCACCCATGCTAATTGCATAAAAAAGTATACAAATAAGCAATATAAAAAGACCCGGCATCATCCAGATATTTAGCTTTTCAATGCCACTTTTCACACCTTTTGAAACAGCAAAAAATACCATTAAAAAAACTAAGCTAAAACAAACAATAGCACTACTTAAATCATTTGATAAAAGCGTATTAAACTGCGCTGCTGCTTCTTTAGTATCAGCCAAAAGTGGCGAAAAGCCAAGATAAATATACTTTAATATCCAGCCAATGACAACCATATAAAACGAAGCAATAAGTATCGCTCCTATCATAAAAAAGCCTGAAAAAGACCATATTTTTTTGTGTTTTGGAGCAAGTTTATAAATGGAGCTTACAACGTCACTCTCACCAAGCTTACCAATGCTAAGCTCTGCTAAAAACGCTACAAAAGCGATAGCAAACGTGAGAAGTAAATATAAAATTATAAACGCTGAGCCGCCATTGTTTCCTACCATTGTTGGAAATTTCCATGCATTACCAAGTCCAACAGCCGATCCTGCCATCGCAAGAACAAAGCCTATTTTTGAAAATTTTTCATTTATCATTGATTACCTGAGATTAAGAATAAATTAATTTTTTCAAAGATAACATAAAAAAACTTTTATTTTTCTAAGCCAAGAATTTTTTATGGGCAATTTAAATTTTTAGTGTTTTTATTTGAAACAAAGTTTTGTTTTTGTAATATTACGGCTCACAAAGTTTAAGTAGGGGACAGATCCGAAAGAGCTTTAAATTTTAAAAGGAGCAACGATGAAAAAGATCGTGTTTTTAATTCTTGGTCTTGCTGCATTTGCATTTGGCGCTGATGGCGAGATGATTAGATCGTATTCAGTTATCGCTGGTGGTATTGGCCTTGGCCTTGCAGCCCTTGGTGGCGCTATTGGTATGGGTAATACAGCTGCTGCAACAATTAGCGGAACAGCTAGAAACCCAGGTGTTGGTAGCAAACTTATGACTACAATGTTTATCGCTCTTGCGATGATCGAAGCACAAGTTATCTACGCACTTGTTATTACACTTATCGTTCTTTACGCAAACCCAATGCTTGGCTAAGCGTAAAGCTTAAATTTAGCCCCTCTTTGGGGCTTTTACTCTTTTTGCGATCATGGTGGAATTGGTAGACACGCTATCTTGAGGGGGTAGTGCCGCTAGGTGTGCGAGTTCGAGTCTCGCTGATCGCACCATACTAATATTACACTTCAAAATCCAAAATCTTACAAAATTAAAAAAGGGGAATTTATGCTAGATAAAAAGCGTGCTTTAAAACAGCTACAAAATGAAGCAGATGATACCGCTATCTATACATTACTCGAAGCTAGTGAAAAAAATGAAGAAAATAAAAAAATACTTCGTAAATTAATCACTGAAGAAAAACGACACTATGCTTTTTGCCAAAAGATAACAGGCGAGAGTAGAACTGCAAATTTATTCAAAGTCATCTTCTATACGATACTTGTTAAAATTTTTGGTACATCTTTTACTTTAAAATTTATGGAGTCACGTGAAGAAGATGCAGAGCAATTTTATCTTGGTATCGTTGATGAGTATCCTGAAGCTAAAGATATTTATGAAGAAGAAGTAAATCACGAAAACAATTTAATCTCTATGCTAAAAGACACAAAGCTCGTAAATGCCGGCGGTATTGTTCTTGGTATGAATGACGCATTAGTTGAGTTAACTGGCACGCTAAGTGGCATCGCTCTAGCTTTTTCAAATACAAAATCAGTTGGTGCGACAGGCCTTATCATGGGTATTGCAGCCGCTCTTTCTATGGCAGGATCAGCCTATCTTGAGTCAAAAGAAAATCCAAGTGACGAGATCAAACCGCTTACCTATTCGCTCTACACAGGAGGCTCATACATCATAACAACGGCGTTTTTGATACTTCCATTTTTCATCTTTTCAAGTTGTCTTTATGCTGTCTTGTTGATGTTTTTCTTTGCACTAGTTGCCATCATCACTTACAACTTTTACATAAGCGTGGCAAAAGAGCTTAAATTTTTGCCAAGAGTGATTGAGATGTGTGTGATAACTTTTGGTGTTGCGATCATTTCATTTGGCATTGGCTTTTTAGTTAAGCACTATTTTGGCTTAGATATTTAATCCAAAATTTCATACCAAGTGTAGCTGTCGTCTCCAAAATTCCCACTAAATAGTGGCTTTAAATTTAGATCAAGGCTCAGGTTTTTACCATCCTTAAAATTTGAGCTTTGATAGATAAGTAGCCACTTTACGTTTGCTAGCTTTCCATCTTTTGCAAGCTTTAAAAACTCATCAGCTCCTTCAAACATAGTAAGCCCTGTTAAATTAAGCTCTTTTTGAATGCTGACTTTTCTATCTGGTACACTAAAAAGTGGTATCGTCTTATCAAATTTATCACTTCTTGAGTAGATTATAACGTCTGGGTTTTTACCGCTACCCACTAACCTGCTGTCAAGCTTTGGCTGGTCTGTTCGCACTGTGTTGCCACCGATCACTAGTGTATCTATAACGCTTCTAAGTTTATGGACGTGCGTACGGCTAAGCTCATTTGTGATGATACCACCACTTGCCACGCCATTTTTACTAAGAGCTATTTTTAAAAAACTAAATCCACCATTTTGATATGCCAAAAATGGCTCAAGTAGCTTATCACAACGCTCTTTTAAAACGCCAAATTTAACTTTTATACCAGCGCTTTTAAGCAAATTACCACCACCGCTTGCGATTTTATTTTCATCGTAGCTGCCTATTATCACCTCACTAAAGCCAAGTTCTTTTAGCAAATTTGCACAAGGTGGCGTTTTACCATGATGCGAGCAAGGCTCTAGCGTAACGTAAGCTTTTGCATTTTTTAGTAAATTTGAGTGGTTATTTAGTATAAATTCGTAGGTAAATTTTGGCTCCAAAAGGCCAAATTCGTCCTCTTTTATATTAGAGCTAAATTTATCGTTATATGCTTTTATAAAATCTTCTTTAAATTTTTCACTTTTTTTACAAAGTGCAAAAAGTATCGCTATCGGTTCAGCGTGTAAATATCCAGCCTTTTCATGAGCCTTGCAAGATAAAATTTGACCATTTTCATCAAGGGTAAGGCATCCAACGGCTGGATTTGTGTGGGTCAGGATCTGAAATTTCCAAGCCTCGCTTAAAGCAAGATCCATGTAAAATTCGTCGTTCATCTTAGCAGACTATATTTATTTTCCTATATCTTTTATCTCATCAACAAGAGTTTTTGAGACCAAGTCGATATCGGTCGGCTCATCCTCCGCGTCCCACCTAAAAGCAGCAATCTCTGCCAAAACAGCGATCTCTTTGAAATAGCTATATTTCGTTGTAGAAACTGGTATAGCGTAAGAAACCAAAAGCCTATCAGTGTTATCATAAATTTTCACGCTATAGCGAAAGTGTGGCTTGTTTAACGCCTTGCCACCCCGGTTAAACCATCTTTCATAATCCATTTGTATTTTTATCTTGAAGCTATTTTCGTCCCCTAAAATGCCCTGCTCTTTTAGATGTTTGTTTATAAATTCCACAAACTCATCACGAAGTTCGCTTTCGTTTTTATAGTTAGTGTTGTGCTCATATCTAGTTGGTTGATTTGTCAATGTTAGGTTAAAATCACTAACAATGTATTTAGCCACGCCTTTTTGTATCGGCGTTGGCTCAACATTATATTTATATCTTCCCGAGCATCCAACTAAGAAAACACTTAAAACTATTAAAAAGAGTATTTTTACAAATTTCATATTTTCTAAATTTACGATAAGCCGTCGATCTTGCCGTTGGCATCTATCTTCATATTGACAGCAGCTGGCACTTTTGGAAGTCCTGGCATTAGCATGATCTTACCGCAAACTGCGACTATAAAGCCAGCTCCCGTCCTAATGTCAAGGTCTTTTACACTAAATGTAAAGCCCTTTGCTCTACCCAAAAGCTTCGCATCGTCGCTAAATGAATACTGAGTTTTTGCGATACAAACTGGCAAATGGCTCAAATTTAGCTCTTTTATCATCTCAAGCTTTTTAAGAGCAGCCTCCTCAAAGACCACCTCACCAGCTCCATAAATTTCCTTAGCGACCTTTTCTATTTTAGTTTTCGTATCGTCGCTCATCTCGTAGGTGAAATTTATCTTACTTGGCTTGTCACACGCCTTTAAAACTAGCTCGGCAAGCTCAAGCGCGCCTTTACCACCTTTTAAGAAATTCTCACAAACTGCCACTTCTACACCAAGCTCACGGCAATACTCTTTTACAAAATTTATCTCTTCATAGGTATCAAAGCCAAATTTATTAAGCGCTACGACTACATTTTGACCGAATTTACCTTTTAAATTTTCGATGTGTCCACCAAGGTTTTCGATACCTTTTTTAAGAGCATTCATATCTGGTTTTGTGATCTCATCTTTATTTGCTTCGCCGTTATATTTTAGCGATCTGATCGTGCTTACAAGCACCACAGCGCTTGGTTTGATGTCAGCAATCCTGCATTTTATATCTAAAAATTTCTCCGCACCAAGTTCAGAGCCAAAGCCAGCTTCAGTGATAACGTAGTCGGCTAAATTTAGAGCCGTTTTTGTTGCGATGACGGAGTTACAGCCGTGTGCGATGTTTGCAAATGGACCGCCATGTACGAGCGTAGGTGTGTGCTCAAGCGTTTGAAATAAATTTGGCTTGATCGCATCTTTTAAAAGTATACAAACAGCGTCTTGACAGCCTAGATCACGCACGTAGATAGGCTTTTTATCGCTATCATAGGCAACCATGATGTTTGCTACGCGCTCTTTTAGATCAGAAAGGCTTGTTGCTAGACAAAGCACAGCCATGATCTCGCTTGCAGCGGTGATATTAAAGCCATCTTCTCTTGGCACGCCATCCGTTCTGCCACCCTGACCCACAGTGATAAACCTAAGCGCGCGGTCGTTCATATCCATACAGCGCTTCCATAAAATTTTCTCGATTTTTAGCGGGTTTTCTTGATAGAGGCTATTATCTATCATCGCTGAAATAAGGTTATTTGCCGATGTTATAGCATGAAAATCGCCAGTGAAGTGTAAATTTAGATCCTCCATCGGCGCAAGCTGCGAGTAGCCGCCACCTGCTGCTCCACCCTTTATACCAAAAACTGGCCCAAGAGATGGCTCACGAAGTGCCAAACAGACCTTTTTATTAAGTAAATTTAGTGCGTCAGCAAGACCTATTGACATAGTCGTTTTGCCTTCGCCATATGGGGTTGGATTAGTCGCGGTGACTAAGATGAGCTTTGAGTTTGATGGTTCAAGTCTAGGAGAAATTTTAGCCTTAAATTTTCCGTAAAGCTCGAGCTCGTCTTCGCTTAAGCCTAACTTTGCGGCAACTTTACTTATGTGTTCTAACTTTGTTTGGTGAGTTATCTCGATGTCGCTTAGCATTTTACCACTCCAAATATGTTTTTGCTTTTTTTATCTCACTAATGTTGATCTCAAAGATTCCCTCTTCATTTTCAACCGCTATGTTCTCTTCATCCGCTTTTACGAGTCTTCCTGTAAATTTATCAGCCTCGGTTTGAACTTTCACAAGCTCGCCAACACTCGCTTTAAAATGAGACGGCTTACTAAGTTTTCTTTCAAGACCAGGCGAGCTAACCTCTAGGTTGTAGTCTCCACTAACTGGTGGTGTCACGTCAAAAATAGGTGAAAGCAGACGGCTCACTTTTTCGCAGTCATCTAGGCTAACTCCGCCATTTTTTGTGATGTAAACTCTAAAAATAGCCCTGCCATTTTCATTTGCGATCTCGCTGTCGTAAAGCTCAACACCGCATTCGCGTACTAGTTTGTCTAAATTATCCATTTTTGTTTAAATCCTTTGAAATTTTATCAAACAACTTATCCATATGGTTTTGGTACTCTAATCTATCGTCAAATTTAAAGTGAAAATTTGGGCATCTATACCAGCCCTCAGCTGCCATACAGTGGTTTTGCAAATGCCTACAAACTCGCTTTAAATGCCCCAAAATATACTCTTGTTCACGCTCATCAAATGCCATTTTATCAAGATATACAAAAGCATCATATCTACCCTTTTTACACTCGACATCAGTGACACAAAGCCCTTTTAAAATGCTATCTTCAAGAGTAGCTAAGGCCTCTGGAATGAGCTCTTTTAGCACGCTCTCTGTTCTCATACGCTTTATTTCGTTAGCGTTCATAGAGTAGCTTTCTCCTTGACTTCTTTGAAGCTTTCGATATAGTCGTTTTCTCTAATATCGTTGAAATTTTCGATACCAACGCCACATTCATAACCTTTAGCAACCTCTTTGACGTCATCTTTGAAGCGTTTTAATGAGCTTACCAAGCCCTCGTAAACGACTACACCTTCTCTAATAAGGCGAATTTTTGCCCCTCTGTTTATCGTGCCTTCAGTAACAATACATCCAGCAATAGTTCCAACTTTTGGCACATGGATCACTTGGCGAACCTGAGCTTGACCAAGCTGCTCTTCTCTGATGATTGGTGACATTAGTCCGCCCAAGATTGCTTTCACGTCGTCAATTAAATTATAAATAACATTATAAGTCTTTATCTCGACACCGCTCTCTTTTGCCTTTTCTTTTATCTCGCCAGTTGGTCTTATGTTGAAACCAAGGATTATACAGTCTTCGCTCGCACTAGCAAGTGCCACGTCGCTTTGTGTGATACCACCAACACCTGAGTGGATGACATTTACTCTGATCTCATCATTTGCTAGTTTTTCTAGACTTGCTTTTAGTGCCTCAAGTGAGCCACCAACGTCAGCTTTGATGATGACTGGAAGTGTCTTTAGCTCGCCCTCAGCGATCTTAGCACTAAGCTCATCGATACTAACTTTTGTACTCTTACTAAGCTCTTTTTGGCGGATGTATTCAGCCTTTTTCTGCGCGTATTCACGAGCCTCTTTATCAGTTTTTACGCCTATTAATGTCTCGCCTGCCTCTGCTATCTCACTAAGACCTACTATCACACCGCATTCGCCTGGTTTTATATCTTGTAAAGGCATACCTTGGTCATCAAGTAAGCTTCTTATCTTTCCATACGCAACGCCAGCTACGACAGTATCCCCAACATGAAGAGTGCCATTTTCAACGATAATAGTAGCGACTGGGCCACGACCCTTTTGAAGTGAGCTCTCGATGACAGTTGCTTTTGCATTTGCCCTTGGATTTGCTTTTAGCTCTAAAAGGTCAGCTTGTAAAAGTACGATCTCAAGCAGATCATCTATACCCATGCCTGTTTTTGCAGAGATTGGCACAAATTCATATTTTCCGCCCCACTCTGTTGGCATGATATCAAGCTCGGCAAGACCAGTCTTTACTAGGTCAGGATTTGCTGACTCTTTATCCATTTTGTTTATAGCGATGATTATTGGTACACCAGCAGCTTTTGCGTGGCTGACCGCCTCTTTTGTTTGTGGTTTTACGCCATCATCTGCTGCAACAACGATGATAACTATATCAGTTACGCCAGCACCTCTTGCACGCATAGCCGTAAATGCTTCGTGACCTGGGGTGTCAATAAATGTGATGTTTTTGCCGTTTTTATTTACCATATAAGCACCAACATGCTGAGTGATACCACCGGCCTCTCCTGCTGCTACACGTGATTTTCTTATGTAATCAAGCAATGAAGTTTTACCATGATCAACGTGACCCATGATGGTTATGACTGGTGCTCTTGGCTGGAGATTTTCATCGTCTTTTATCTCTTCTTCATAGGCTGCTACGTAGTCAAATTCTTTTTGATCATCGATGATATTAACCTCTACATTAAACTCATCAGCCAAAATTTCTATCGCATCTTCATCCAAAAAGTCATTTTTTGTTGTCATCATGCCAAGCATGAAAAGCTTACCAATAATCTCACTTGGCTGCTTGTTTAGCTTTTCAGCAAATTCATAAACACGAATTTCTTTTGGAATATTTATAGACGTCACAGCTTCATTGTTTTGTTTATTTTCAGGCTTTTTGTGTTTTTTTCTAGCTCTTCTTTGAATGCCACCCTCACCAAATGAATTTATCGTATTATTGACCGTAGTTCTCATAACATTTGGCTGTTTTGTCTTTTGAGCAGGTGCTGGTACCGGAGTTTTAAAACTAAAATCAGGAAGAACGACTACATCTTCATCTTCTAGCACTATGTCACCAAAATCACTTCCTCCAAGCAGATCCATCTTCTGGGCGCTATCCTTTTTACTTGCAACAACTACTTTTTTATCTTTTTTCTTTTTCTTAGCTAAATTTTCATCACTTGATGAAAACATACTTTTAAAATCGCTTATATTAGCTATGCTTGGTTCAGGCTTTTTCTCTTCTTTTGTAGTAATTGGCGTTTCATAATCTTTTTTCTTTTTTACTATCACAAGGCCACGTCTTTTTTGAGTCACATCAGCCAAGCTCTCTTTTGGTCTTAGAGCTTCGACTTGTTTTTGCTCTACTTTGATTTCTTCTTTTTTAGGCTCGATTTTTTGTTTTTCTTCTAAAATTTGTGTCTCTTTCTTAGTCTCAGCTTTTACCGACTTTGACTCAGTTTTAGTAGTAGCTTTTTTAGATTCACTTTTTTGTTTTTCTTCTTTTTTTACTGGCTCTTTTTCTACTTCTTTTTTAGGCTCTTTTTTTGGTTTAGGTTCACTCTTTTTCTTTTTAAATTTATCTGGTATCACGCCAGTTTGAACATATTCATATATAGCTTCGGCCTCTTCAAGGCTAACTGCATTTGAGTGAGTTTTGACTTTTAATCCTAACTCTTGAGCTTTTTCTACTATCTCTTTACTTGGATAGCCAAGCTCGTTTGCGATCTCTGAAATCCTAACATTGCTCATTTAAGAGTATCTCCTTTAACTTCGGTGCATCACAAATAAAAGCACCTTTAGTTTGTTTATCAATTATTTTTTTTAAAATTTTTATATCTTTTTGCATACATTTGTCGCACAGATAAAAGCTACGACCATTTCCTTTGCCATGCTCTAAATTCTTACCTACCAAGCGGTATCTTTTTAGCAAGCTCTGAGAAATTTTAATTTTACAAGCGACACATGTCCTTACAGGATTATTTTTGTTCATTATATCTTTTTAAACTTGTTTTTAGCTTTGCGTAATTTCGTATCCATCGTTATCAAATGAAAAAACCTCAACCCTAAAATCACCAAATTTACTCTTTAAAATATCTCGTAAATTTTTAGCATCATCTTTGTAAGCGATATTTAAAAAGCTTGAACCTGAGCCTGAAAGCGTGCTCATTAAAGCACCATTTTCATAAGCTACTTTTCTAACTTCAAAAAGCTCTTCTAAAGCGTGCATTCTACGCTCTTCATGCATCAAATCTTTGCTTGCTATTTTTAAGAGATCATACTTTTTTTCATAAAAACAAGATGTTAAAAAAGCAGCATGAGATAAGTTATTTACACACTCTTTCATCGTATAGTTTTTTGGTAAAATTTGTCTTGATGAGGATGTACTCATTGGTTTATTTGGGATAACAACTACTGCTTTTATCTCGTCGCTTAAGCTTATTTTATTTGCGTAAACATTGCCATTTTTTACAATCGCACTGATAAATCCGCCGTGAACTGCTGGCGAGATATTATCAGGATGGGTTTCGTAGATGATGGCTTTATTTAAAACTATCTCTTTACTTGCCTTAAAACCAGCTATTTCGTATGCTGAAGCAATGGCTCCAACGATAACAGCGGAGCTACTGCCAAGCCCCCTTGAAAATGGGATATTATTTTCAAAAACGACTCTAAAATTTTCATTTTTACCAGTTAGCTCAAAAAAAATTTCATTAAAAATACTTAAGAATATATTATTTCTTTTTAAATTTACACTTCCACTGCCTTCGCCGTTTATCGACACTGAGCTAAATTTTGCTGGCTCGATTTTCACGCTATTAAAAAGCTTCAAACTAAGCCCCAAAGCATCAAAACCAGGACCCAAATTTGCACTTGTTGCAGGGACTAAGATGTTCAAAATTTCTCCTAAACTGCTTGGATGATATAATCTGGAAGTGTATCTGAATTTAGTTTTAATTCATCTAAATTTAAAGGCAACCTAAATCCTACTGGCTCCACTTTTTCAAGTGAAATTTTGCCATCTTTTAAAACAAAACTTAAATTTTTATTTGCTCTTATAGCTTGGTGACCATTTAAACTAAAGCCACTAACCGCATAAAATTCGCAACCCTTTACCAAAGAGAAAGTCTTTAAGATGACATAGGCCACCTTTAGCCCCATAAAACTGCCTGGCGTATTTGCATAGATAATTTTTGTGATATTAAATTTAGAGGATAAATTTTCTAAGATCTTTATCAAAGCTTCACTGACATGTTCATCAGTCGTAATTTCATCAAATTTTACGCCGTCTTTATAAACTCCAACCAAGAGCGGAGTCGATAAAGAGACAACTAAAATTTCAATATTTTCTATGCAAATACCTTTTGATACTCTTTTAGAAGTTCGCCATTTAAGGTTGCGATCTCGTAGTTTTTCTCATCGGCCATCAAAGCAAGAGTTAATTTGTGATTTAGGTCATGGCTTCCAGCAAATGCTGTATAATCGCCCAATAAAGGTGCTCCAAGTAAGCTCAAATCACCAATCGCATCTAAAATTTTGTGCCTTACAAACTCATTTTCAAATCTCAAACCTTCTGGATTTAGGATATGCGTATCATCGATTGCCACGGCATTATCAAGCGATGCACCAAGAGCTAAATTTTGAGCTTGCAAACGCTGTAAATCTTTCAAAAACCCAAAAGTTCTAGCACGAGCTATATTTTTTATAAACGAGCTTTTACTAAAATCAAAAACATATCTCTGTTCACCAATAACTGGATGATCAAATTTTATCGTGTAGTCAAATTTTGGACTTCTTGAAGGTGAAGTTCGTACAAATTTAGAACCCTCAACGACTTCAACTTCACGTCTAACAAGAATTACTTTTTTACCGGCATCAAGATATCTTATGCCAGCTTCATCAAGTAGCATACAAAAGCTTATCGCACTGCCATCCATCACTGGAATTTCATTTGCATCAACAGAAATTCTAATATTATCAATACCATAACCATTTATGGCTGACATCAGGTGTTCGATCGTACTAATAAAGCCCTTTTCGTTGCCAACAACAGTTGCCATCTGTGTATTTATCACATTTTTAGGTTCGGCTTTAAAACTAATACCAAGATCTTCGCGGTGCAAAATAATGCCAGAATTTGCATCAAGAGGTTCTAGCATAAGTCTTATCGGCTCACCTTTATGAAGCCCTATACCAACGGTCTCAACGCGTCTTGCGATAGTAGTTTGTTTCAAGAATTTTCCTTATATTTTTAATGCGCTTATGATAGCACTAAAAAATCAATTTTGCAAATTTTTAGTTTTTATCTATCATCGCTTTTGCAGCATCTAAAACACTTGTGATATTGTCTTTTATCCACTTTTTATCCATCCATTGTTGAGGTCTTACCTCTTCGCCTTGGACTAAAATTCCAAAGTGAAGGTGATCACCAAGTGCAAGACCACTAGTTCCAGTAGTGCCTATTTGATCACCAGCCACCACCATATCGCCCTCTTTTACTCTAGTGCTTGAGCAGTGTCCATAAAGCGAATAAAGCCCAAATCCATGATCAATCACAATATTTAATCCATAAATTCCATTTTCAGATGCAAGTACGACACGGCCGGCATTGCTAGCTATTATAGGAGCTGCGGCCACACTTGCAAAGTCTATTCCCATATGCCATGATTCGCTTACTTGCTCGTTATTATATGTATAGTATCGGTGATCGGCGAAGTCAGCCACTTTTTTACCATTTCTTAGTGGATAAAATGGTGTCGCACTAAAGCCAGTTAACATCTCATCGCCAGGGTTTGTAGTAAGTGCTGTTATTTTTTCTTCGTTTGAATTTCTAAGCGTTTCATTGACAAATCTCATTTTCTCAAGCCTTGAAAGCGCGCTTGGATCTTTTGCATATTGATCAGTTAGATCAACTATCTTACCATCTAAAAATCTATCATTTAATGCAATAGTTGAAGTTTTATACTTTACATTTTCATAAAAATATCTAACATGAGACTTGCTTTCATTGCCTGCAAAGTCTCTTGCAATGACCTCAGCACTAAAATTTTCAACCTGAACTGGCCAAGCAACGAGTGCTGCATAAAAGCCCTCTTTATAAAATGGTACAGCCTTAAATTTTTTACCAAAATTTGTCTGGACATAGACCTCTTTTAGCTGATTATCAGTTGCCCTAAAGACCACAACCGCGCTACCACCTTTTGAGATAGAATAAGACTGCGAAAGCACGTAAAGATCAGGTTTTGAAGTATCAAGCACGACTTCAACTTTTTTGCTAGCTTTGTTGCCAGTAAAAAAGCTCCATTTACTGGTATCCACAGCCTCAATATTCATCTCATAAGTATCTTTTTGAGCAAAAAAGCCAGTCTTTGGAAAGGTCAAATTTACATCAAGCTCAGTACTTGGATTTTGTATGATTTGATTTAACAAATTTAGATCATTTTTCCCATCATTCATACTAATTCGTACAAATTTTATACCGCTATCATCTTTAAATTTGATATTCATTGGAGTTCTAAGATTCCAATAAACTTTATCAGCAACACCAATTATCGGCTCGTTTCGCTCAAAATCTTTTGACATCAAAGCATAGCCAAAACCACCGGCTAAAATTAAAATTAGTAAAAGCACAACAATACCAAAACCACCAATTCCACGTCTATACATATATTTTTACCTTAAATTTTATTTGCGAAATTTTACATTTAATCAATAAATTTTTAGTTAATTACAAAATTTCTCTTACGGCTCTAGCGTCGCTCATCCAAGCAAAAAGTTCATCCCAGCGTTCATCTTTGATGAGATCTTTGCACAAATTTAGCTCTTTTTCAAACATATTTATAGCTTCAACAACATTATTTTTATTTTGCTTAAAGATATCGCTCCACATAAAAGGCGAACTCTTTGCAACACGTATCATACCCTTAAATGTAGGTCCACCAAGTGCTACGATGTGCCTTTTATCCTCTTCTTTTAAAATTCCACTCGCTAGAGAAAATGCAATCGCATGAGGCAAATGCGAAATAAGACCCACGTGATGATCATGCTCTTTTGCACTCATGAAAATGATTTTCATACCAAGGCAAGAAAATAGCTCCACGCTTCTTTTTACGTGTTTTTCTGCGCTTTCTGCAAAGTCGCAAACGATAACAGTTGCCCCTGTGTAAAGTGATTTGAAAGCAGCCTCTGGACCAGAATACTCAGTACCTGCCATCGGGTGAGCTGGGATGAAATTTTTACGAATTTTTTCTGGCACGGCTTCTATTATCTTTTGTTTGGTTGAGCCAAAATCAATGATAGTTGTATCTTCGCTAATATCGGTTAAATTTTGCACGATGCTCACGATAGCCTCGACTGGCACAGCCAAAAAGATGATGTCACACTTCTTTTTCATCTCGTCAATGCTTAAAATTTCATGCACCAAGCCAAGTTCTAAGGCCTTTTTGCTATGATTTTCATCTTTGTCATATCCACTAACACAAGAGATTAATTTTTCATCTTTTAATGCTAACCCAAGTGAGCCGCCCATAAGACCAAGTCCGATGATACCTATTTTCATAAAAAACCTTCAAAATTATAAAATTTAAATTTATTAAAAATAAAATATGATATTATACGCACTTATACTAAAACTCTAGGTTAAATTTAATGAAAAAGAAATTATTTTTATTAGCATTAGCTTTCAGTGGCCTAAGCGCACAAACAATCCAGTCAATAAATTTTAAAGGCCTAATTCACCTTTCGCCTGAAGTAGCAAGCCAAATAATGGGCCTAAAAGTCGGTCAGGATTTGACTCCAAAGCTTAGCGATAAGGCGATCACAAATTTATACAAACAAAATTATTTCGACGATATCTACATAGAAGATACAGGCAATGGCAATCTTTTAGTAGCTGTAAAAGAGAAGCCAAGTGTTGCGAGAGTCGATCTAAAAGGCGTCGTAACAAATGATAAAACTGCGATCGAGTCACTAATCAACATCAAACCAGGCAATATGTATGATGAGCTTACAATAGAAAAAACTAAAGAGAGAATTCGTCAGTATTATGAGTCAAAGGGTTATTTTGATACCGTTGTAGACGTAGAAAAACAACCAGTTGCAGATAACGACAGCTCACTTTTTATAACACTTAACATAAACCGTGGCGAAAATATGATAATCAAAAATGTAAATTTAGTCGGTGCAAAAGAGTTTGATTATGACGACATTGAGCCAGTAGTTGCAAATAAAAGTAGAGAATTTATGGGTTGGCTTTGGGGCAGAAATGACGGTAAAGTTAAACTTTTTGAGCTTGAAAATGATCCAGCAAGAATACAAGACAAATATTTCCAAAAAGGCTATTTAGACGCGACTATTTCGTCACCTTATTTAAATTCATCGTTTGATAATTACACAGCCGATCTTACTTATTATGTTCATGAGGGTGAGCCTTATAAGGTTTCAAATGTAAGCATTACAGCACCTGAGGAGCTAGAGCTTGATACTAAAAAGATTATAGATGACTTTAGGCTTGAGGTCGGTGATACGATGAACTCAGCAAGACTTCGCCAAGATATGAAAAAGCTCGATGATATGGTTGCTGATAAAGGTTATGCATTTGTAAAAGTCTATCCAAAGACTGATAAATTTGATGAAAATAAAACTGTCGATATTGACTACGAAGTCGATCCTGGCGAAAAAGTATATATAAGAAATGTTCAAATTTCAGGAAACGATAGGACTGTTGACCGCGTTGTAAGACGCGAACTTTATCTAACTGAAGGAAATTTATATAGTAGAACCGACCTTCAAGACTCAAAAGATGCATTAAAAAGAACAAGCTACTTTGATGATGTTGAGATAGAAGAAGATCCGGTTGATAAAAATACAGTTGATCTAAAAGTAAAAGTAAAAGAAGCCTCAACTGGCTCTATAAGCGGTGGTATCGGATACGGTAGCAGTGACGGACTACTACTAAACGCGGCACTTTCTGACACAAATATCTTTGGCTCTGGTCTTCAAGGACAAGTAAGCGTAGATAAGAGCGACAGAGAGCTTTCAGGCCAGATAAGTCTTACAAACCCAAGAATTTTTGACTCAGAGTATAGCCTTGGTGGAACACTTTACGCAAATGACTATGACTGGAGAACATATAAAGAGAGAAGTTATGGCTTTAGCACAACACTAGGTAGAAAACTAACTAGAAATTTAAGCGCATCGCTTACTTACAACATTGAGCAAAGCAAAATTACTTTAAAAGACGATGAACTAAGAGATATCAACACAAAAACAAAAAAAGAAATTTATAGAGAAGGTAAAGCCATAAAAAGCGCCATAACTCCAGCTTTAACATATAATAGCACCGACGATTATTACTTACCAAGACGTGGCATCATAGCTAACACATCATTTGAGATAGCTGGACTTGGTGGCGATATAGACTTTATCAAAAATCGCACAAATTTCAACTATTATCTAGGTCTTAGAGAGTACATAGACTACGATCTTATCTTAAGATACAAAGCAAGCTTTGGCAAAATTTGGGAAAGAGGATATACTCCAATCAACGAAAGACTTTACCTTGGTGGTATAAGAAGCTTACGTGGTTACGAGAGTAGAACCGTATCTCCAAAGGTAAAATATAATGGCGACTACTACGAATATGGCGGCGAAACTTCGTTTAATAATTCAGCTGAAATAAGCTTCCCTATAATAGATCGTGTCAAAATGCGTGGCGTTGTATTTTATGACTACGGTATGATTGGCGAAAATAGCCTAAATGAGATAAAAAGATCATCAGTTGGTACTGGTATCGAGTGGATAACTCCTATCGGGCCACTTCAACTAATCTTTGCAAAAGCTCTTAAACCTAAAGAGGGTGATGACACAAATACATTTGAATTTACTATTGGAAGACGATTCTAACAAGATACTTTAAAGGGGCTAACTTGCCCCTTTAAACCTCCACAAATAAATAAACTTTAAGTCATATAAGAAAAAGCAAGGCAAACATTAGATATAATCCCACAATTTTTAATATAAGTGGGTAAAAATATGAATTTCTCAGACATTTTTTCAAAGATAAGAAAAGCTCAACCTCGTCCAGAAGAGGCACCTACGCACTGGGTAAAATGCGATAATTGTCACTCACTGATGTACTACAAAGAAGTTGAAGCTTGTTTTAATGTATGCCCGAAATGCGGTTATCATATGAGACTAAAAGCTACTGATCGCATAAATTTGATCTGTGATGAAGATAGCTTTGTAGAATTTGACGCAAATTTAAAACCGGTAGATCCATTAAATTTTGTTGATAAAAAATCATACAAAAAAAGAATCACAGAAAATAAAGAAAAAACAGGACGCACAAGCTCAGTGGTATGTGGCGAAGGTAAATGCGACGGACAAGAGATCCAGCTAGTTGTTTTTGACTTTGGCTTCATGGGTGGTTCGCTAGCTTCAGTTGAGGGTGAAAAGATCGTAAGAGCGATAAAACGGGCAATAGAAAAACGCCAAGCTTTAGTCATAGTGAGTGCTTCAGGTGGAGCTAGAATGCAAGAGAGTACATTCTCTTTGATGCAAATGTCAAAGACATCAGCTGCTTTAAAACTACTTGATGAAGCGAAACTACCTTATATCTCAATACTTACTGATCCGACAATGGGTGGCGTTAGTGCTTCTTTTGCTTGGCTTGGAGATCTAATAATCGCCGAACCTGGCGCATTGATAGGCTTTGCTGGTCAAAGAGTCATCAAACAAACCATTGGTGCTGATTTACCAGAGGGATTTCAAAGAGCTGAGTTTTTATTAGAGCATGGCTTAATCGATGCTATTGTGCCAAGAAGCGAACATAAAAAATATATAAGCGATATGGTTAAATTTCTCACAAACAATAAGACAATACATCAAAAAGATAATCAAGATGAGAGTGGAAGCAGCTTTGAACTAAAGCTAAAAACCAAAGGCTAAATTTGGAAATTTCAGTTTTTAGCATTCAAAAATCATCACGTGACAACTTTGAAAACGAGATACAAGAATATATAAAAATGAGTGCAAAATTTGCCAAGATAAACGATAAAGTCTTTTTTAATGAAAAAATAGCAAAAGCTCAAAGTGCTGGAAAAAGCGAAGCTTTAAGAGCTTATGATGAAATTTACGAGCCAAATTTAAAAGGCTTTTGCGTAATGCTTGATGAAAATGGCTTACAACTTGACAGCCAAAAATTCGCACAAATTTTAAACTCAAATTCACAAATTAACTTTTTCATAGGTGGAGCTTACGGCCTTAGCCAAAATTTAAAGAATAAAGCGCAAAAAATTATAAGCTTAAGCAAGATGACGATGGCGCATAAGGTTGCCAAGCTTGTACTTTTTGAGCAAATTTTTAGAGCACTTTGCATAAATGCAAACCACCCATACCACAAATAAAGGAATATAAATGACACAAACTGAGCTAAATTTTTTTAAAAAATTACTTGAAGAAAGAAAATTACAGATCAAAAAAAATATCTATGATTCATCTGTTGAAGTAAATGGCTTAAGAGATAGTGGTGTAAGCGATGAGTTTGATATAGCCTCAGTAAATACAGACCAGCTAATCGAGCATTCGATCTCGACACAACAAAGAGCGGAGCTATCAGAGATAGATGAAGCACTAGAGAAGATAGCAAATAAAACTTATGGAATTTGTGATATGTGTGAAGAGGAGATCAGCATACCGCGACTAAAAGTAAAACCACATGCAAAATACTGCATAACTTGCCGTGAAATAATCGAAAAAACAGCAAAAAACTAAGGAGAAAACATGAAAACTAGAAAATTTCTCGTCTATTGCATAATCTACATAGTAGTTGTTGCAGGACTTACTTATTCTCTTAATAGTTCTGATTACACATTTGAGCTTTTAGGCCAAACTATAACTTTGCCAATTGCTATTTGGGTCGCTCTTCCAGTAGCTGTTTTAGCACTTCTAGCTCTACTTCATATCGCTTATCATGGATATGCTTTTTATAGATATAAAAAATGGATCAAAAAAGATAGCCAACTTTATAAAGACTTAGCCAAAGAGACGCTTCTTGGCTTTGAGAGCAATAAAGACTTCAAAACCGACACTTACAAGATCGCCTCACAGCTTACTCGTTCTATCTCACCAGTAGGCGAGCTTAAAGATGTCGGTGTAGATGATGCTGAGATAAACAATATCTTACAAACTATAAAAAGTATAAAAAATAAAGAGATCGTCGATCTAAAGAAATTTAGACTAGCAAAAGATAGCAAGTTAAATATCCTAAATGAGCTAAATAAGATCGAGCAACTACCTACTTACTATCTTGACATACTTAAAAATCAAGATCAAAATGAGAGCCTTAAAAAAGCTGCATTTGATAAACTTATAAAAGTAGCTTCTTTTGGCGAGATCAAAAGATTAAATTTTGAGCTAGCAAGTAAAGATATAATGCTTATTATTACCCGATTTGTAAATGATGAGATCGATCTAAGCAGTGATGAAATTTTTGATCTTTTAAACAACGCAAAAGTGACAAAAGCACAATACGACAAAGTAGCCATAATGCTTAAAAATAAGCTAAAACCAGATGCATTTATCGGTATCTTTGAGAAGCTAAAAAGCATCCATGCTGATGCTGATGAGGCTTACGTATATGCGCTATTTGAGCTTCAGATGCTTGATAAAGTAAGAGAGGCTATCGAAGGTAGCGACCCAGATGAGTTTAAAGAGATAAAGGTCTTGCTGTTTTTACGAGATAACGGCAAAATGGTGCCTAGCTCGTTATTTTTTAAATGATAGACTTTAGCAAAAAGCCACTTTTCTTAGCACCACTTGCTGGCTTTTCTGACTTGCCACTAAGAAGCGTAGTTAAGAAATTTGGCTGTGATGTCACTGTTAGCGAAATGATCAGCGCAAATGCCTTGGTCTATGAGAGCAGTGACAAAACGCTTGAAATGATTAAAAAATCCCCAAACGAAGAGCCTTATGTCGTTCAAATAGCTGGCAATGACACAGAAAATATAAAAAAAGCTGTGCAAATCATCAATAAATTTGATGGGATTTATGGGCTCGATCTAAACTGCGGCTGCCCTGTGCCAAAGGTCGTTAGACAAGGTGCGGGATCGGCTTTGTTAAACGATCTTGACAAACTTCAAAGCATAATCTCAGCTATAAAAAGCGTCTCAAACAAAGAGAGCCTGAGTGTTAAATTTAGACTTGGTTTTAACGACAAAAATGAAGAAAAAATAGCAAAAGCATGCGAAGAAGCCGGCGCAAACTACATCGCAGTGCATGGTCGCACAAGAGCTGGCGGTTATAGTGCAAAAGTTGATTACGAAGCGATCGCTAGAGTAAAGGCGAGCGTAAAAATCCCAGTCGTTGCAAATGGTGATATCAACGCACAAAATGCAGATGAAATTTTAAACCTTACAAAATGCGACGCCCTAATGATCGGCAGGGCAAGCATCGGTAATCCTTGGATATTTCACGAGATAAAGACTAAAACTAGTGTAGATAAGGCGCTAAAACAAAAGATCATCCTAGCTCACTTTGATGCGATGATCGAGCACTACGGTGAGCACGGACTTTGCATATTTAGAAAACATTTGCATCAGTACAGCAAGGGCATCGACGGTGCAACAACCTTTAGAAACGATATAAATTTCATCAAAGACGTGACAGTGATGAGAGAGCGCATAAGGGAGTTTTTTGCCTAGATGCAAGGCTACATCCTGCGTGTGCAAAAGGTCAGAGACGAGGACCTTTTAGTCTTTGTGCTAACGCCAAATTTGCTCGTAAAGTCATATAGATTTTTTGGTGCTCGCCACTCAAACATCATGACTGGCTACAAGATCGACTTTGAGCTAGAGCAAGAGGCAAAATTTCTACCAAAGCTTAGAAACATACTTCATCTTGGCTTTAAATGGCTGTTAGAGCGTGATAAACTCATCATTTGGCAGCAGTTCATGCGCCTACTTTATGATCATCTAAAAGAGGTCGAGCAGCTTGATGAAATTTATTTTAATGAGCTTGATCGCTGCGCCAAACAGATGCAGCTACAAAATCCAAAACGCCTTATCATCGAAAGCTACGTCAAAATTTTAGAGTATGAAGGCAGGCTTCACAGCGAGCTTGAGTGCTTTATCTGCGATGAGGAGATAGAAAGCGAGCTTTGCCTAACTCGTGGCTTTTTACCCTCTCACAAGCACTGCCTTGATAGGAGCGAATTTGACGCTAGCAAGATCAAAAATTTATTTGATACAAAAAGTACGATCGAGCTAAATGACGATGAGATAAACCGACTTTATAAAATTTTACTTGACGGACTTTAAGCTATAGCTTGCTATTTTAAATAGCTATTTCTTAATGTTTAAAACACATGACTATTTTTTTAAGCTTCAATTTTCTAAGTTATAAAATTATAACCAGTAGTTTTTGCACTAAATGCTTTTGTATTTGCTGTATATGATAGTTTTGATTTATGTATAAGTACAAGAATTTCATCTATTCATACATTTTTTATCTATTTTGACAGAAGCCAATTAAAGTAGAAAAATTTATAGCTTACTTCTTGGGATTAGTCCCAAAAAGCAAGTAAAATTTTACTCTTCACTACTGCTATTGAGAGCAAAAAAAGTATCAGTATGGATATTTTCAAATGCTGCTTTTAGCGAAGTAAAAAGTTTTGGATTTTCTTTTTCTAAAGTTGCTAGAAGCTGTTTGGTTTCATATCTAGCATGCGGCATCTTTACGTCAAATCTCATTGCAGGGCATGCTTCATCACCGATGACTCTCAATTCATTTTTGATAGCATTTTCACGAAGCTGTCTCTCGCGAACGAAGATAAATGGCCTAACAACCGTGATTCCATTTTTTGCAGTATATTTTGGAGCAAGCGTCCTTAGTGCACCATTATATGTAAAGTTCATAAAAAAGCTCTCCGCCGCATCATCTAAATGATGAGCAATCGCGAGTTTATTAAAACCATGCTTTAAGGCGTAAGTATAAAGATAGCCTCTTCTCATACGAGAAAAGAAACTACAAAAACTGGAATTCTTACGGATTTTCTCTTTTGAAATTTCAAAGATTGAGCTATCTATCACTTCATGCTCTATTCCGTGCTCATTGCAATGCTTCGTAAGATAAGCATAGTCCTCACCCATGCCGTAGCTTAGCGTTACTGCTTTAAACTCAAATTTTTCAGGTGTAACGTTTTGGATATGCTTTAGTACGTGAGCGAGTGCGAGGCTATCTTTACCACCGCTAAGACCAAGCAAGATCTTATCTCCGCCCTCTATCATATTGTATCTGGCATTTGTCTGACCAACTTGCCTAAGAAGCCTTTTACTAAGCTCTATCATAAGCTTTCTACCATTTCAAGTATAAATTTTGCACTAACATTTGCTGAATCTTGCAAAAATTTATCAAAGTCAAACTCTGCTGCATCACCAGCTCCATCGCTGATAGCTCTTAGTATAAAAAATGGCACACCAAGTGTTTCGCAAACTAACGCAACGCTAGCACCTTCCATCTCGGTAGCGCTCGCATTAAATATCTTTTTAATCCAAGCTTTCTTTTCATTATCGCAGATAAACTGATCTCCGGTCGCAATAATACCAGCGCTTAAGCTCATATCTTTTTTATCAGCTATCTTTTTTGCCAGTTCATTTAGCCCTTCATCACTTTTGACAAAGATACTTGTGCCTGGCACATAGCCATAAGGATGGCCAAAAGCCGTGATATCAAGATCATGTTGCACCAAGCTAGTAGCATAAAGCATATCACCTATTTTTAAACTCTCATCAAGTGAGCCAGCTACGCCAGTAAAGAGCAATTTTGAGGCCTTAAATTTTTCTACCATTAAAGTTGCCGTTATGGCTGCATTTACTTTACCTATCTTTGAATAGGCAATGACTAGCTCTTTTTCTTTATAGTTTGCTAAGTAAAATTTATTATTTGCATATTGAACAGTTTTATATTCACCGATTATTTCAAGGATCGGTGTTATCTCCTCTTGCATAGCTCCAAGTATCGCTATCATCTCTCCTCCAAAATTTTCACAACTTCTTCAAGACTTGCCATATCGGTAATACTATAAGTTGGCTTTTCAGTAATTTTTTTATTGATGCCCTTTAATGTCGCAGCACCAAGCTCGATAAAACAATCAACATCATTTTCATAGTTTTTAATGCTTTGTTTATAGCAAACTGGTTTTATTAGCTGCTCTTTTAGCAGGACTAGCGCTTCACTTTTATCGGTATAAATTTTAGCATTTACATTTGAGACAACAGGAGAAAATTTGGTAGCCAAAGTACTCTCAAGCTCGCTTGCCAACCTAACACTAGCTGGTTCAAGTATCGGACAATGGCTTGCTACCGACATATTTAAAAGCATTGCTCTTTTTGCGCCAGCTTCTTTAAATTTTGCTTCATAGCTAGCAAGATCAGCTCTTACGCCAGCGACAACGATTTGTCCATCGCAGTTGTAGTTTGCAGCATAAATTTGCAAACCTTCTTCTCTTGCTTTTTTACAAATTTCTTCAACCACTTCATCACTAAGTCCGAGAACTACCATCATGCCAGCATCTTTGCCAACGCAGGCTTCTTGCATAAATTTACCACGTAAATTTACAAGCCTAATCGCATCAATAAAATTAAATGCTCCACTAACTGCAAGAGCAGTAAATTCTCCAAGTGAGTGCCCAAGACTAAATTCTGGTTTTTCTTTAATAAAATTTGAAAAAGCCAAATAAGTCATTAGCGAGTTTAAAACGATAGCTGGCTGAGTGAATTCTGTTTTATCTAACTTATCGTTTTGTGTAAATAAAAGCTCTTTGTAATCAATGCCAGTATCATTACAAGCATCATTTAAAAGTAACTTAGCAGTAGAAAAATTTTCGTAAAAGTCTTTTCCCATACCAATACTTTGCGAGCCTTGGCCCGCAAAAACAAAAGCAAATTTTTTCATTTTAGCTTCTTAGTGATGGTGATGTCCGTGTCCACCGCAACCGCAACCACCATCCTCGTGTCCGTGTCCATGACCACCGCAGCACTCATGTTCATGCTCATGATCGTGACCACCGCAACCACAAGTATGAGCCCCAGCTACCATACCTGTTGCTTTTTCATCTTCTGTTGCATCTCTAACTTCTAAAACTTCAACATTAAATAGTAAATCTTTACCAGCATATGGGTGATTAAAATCAACTGTTACTTCGTCATCTTTGATCTCTTTAACAATAACACGAACGCTTGAGCCATCCTCATTTTGACCAAAAAGTTCCATTCCTTCATGTAAATCTATACCAGCAAACTGCTCTTTTGGTAACGACTGGATGGCTTCGTTATTATATTCACCACAACCCTCTGCTGCCTTTACGCTTATAGTTGCTCTTTCGCCTGATTTTAACTTGCTTACTTCTTCTTCAAGCTTTTCTATAATATGGCCATGCCCTGTTATAAACGAAATTTGGCCACCTTCTTGCATGTTTGACTCTAAAATTTCACCAGTGTTAGCATCTTTTAGTTCGTAAAACATGGTTATAACTTGATCTTTACTCACAACAATCTCCTTAGATTTGGTTTTTTGATTAATGTGAGATTATATCTAAAAAAGATTAAAATTTAGTTTCTATTAGGAGAGGCTTTGGCTTCTTTGCTATCTGGATAGCCGACTTTTAAAGCTTTATAAAATCTATTTGCACTTTGCGTGTCACCTATCTTATCAAAGCTTATAGCTGTGTGATATAGAAGTTTTGGCGTATAGTCAGCCTTATCTTCGTTCTGTATGCTTTTTTTGTAGTATTGTATAGCTGTGCTGTATGATTTTTGACTGTAAGCAACTTCACCTAAATAATAATTTGTTGCACCAGTTTTATAGCCTTTTTTATTTAAATATTCAAAATATCCAGCTGCTTCTGTGCTATTGCCAGAATTTAAAAGTTTAATGCCATCAGCCAAAATATCTTTATCGCTTTTTCCACTAAAATTTGAAGTTGGCTTGTTTTGTTGTTTTGGATTTGTATTTTGCTTTGGTTGGGCAGCATTTTTATCCATTATTGCACCTAATTTATTTAAGGCAGCAGTAATATTTTTGTAGTTTTTGTCTTGTATATCTCTAGTTTCATCAACATAAGCCTTCAGTGATGTCAAACTTACACCAGAATCACTTATGCCACCATTTACCTTCGTCTCTATATCATTTATTCTTTGCTCAAGCTTATTCATTCTAGCACTCATGCTCTCAATCAAGCTTTGCAAACCTTGAAGTTGTTCTAAAACATTATTCATATTCTCTTCAATATTTTGAACACTTCGCTTATTATTTAAGGTAACTTTTTCATTATCAGTTAGACCATATGGATTCGCACTATCCATATTGCCTGCATCAAAAGCTGAAATCTCTTGACCGGAGGTAATAGAGATAGTGGCTCCAATGAGAGCCACTATAATTAATTTTTTGTTCATTATTATTTAATTATAAATTATGGAAGTACTTTGAAATCTGCACGTCTATTTTGAGCATCGCAAGCTTTTGTTTTATCTGTGCAAACTGGATTGCTTTCGCCGAAGCTAACTACAGCGATTCTATCAGCACTAACGCCATTTCTTACAAGAGCATCTTTAGCGCTTTTAGCACGTTTTAAACCAAGAGCATAGTTATACTCATCTGTACCCCACTCATCGCAGTTACCTTCTACTTTTATAGAAAGAGCTTGAGCGTCAGCTTGGTTGAATACTGATGCATTTGAGCTAACAACGCCTTGTTGATCAGCTTTGATATTAAATTTATCAAAGTCAAAATATACACTTTTAACTTGACTCTCGATGTTAGCAATAAGAGCTGCTAATCTATCAGCATCGCTCATGCTACCTGAATTATCTGCAGATTGATTTGAATTTGAATTCATATCAACTTCAGGGTTTTTTGAGCTACAACCGCTCAACAATAAAGTTGCAACTGCAACACTTGCTAGAACTACTTTTTTCATTCCTTATCCTTTTTTAGAAATTTGGTCGAATTATATCACAAAAATTTTAAATTTTATCAGAATATTACCAATCTATAGATTGAATTTTTCCTACTTTTAAAGGAAACTGAAAACTTCTGTTTTCATTTAACCTAATAACTCCTAGTGAACTTTGACCGCCAAGCTCTTTTATAAAGACGACACTTTGCCCATCGCTTGAGAATCTTGGATAGTTATTTTTGCCATTTGCTGTAAGCTGGCGTATAAAATCCGTTTGAGTTGAAATTAGATATATATTAAAACTACCGCTTGCTTCCCTACTTGAATAAACAACATAATTTTCAAATGTGCTTACAGAGTTGTTATTCTTACCATGAAATACCATTTGTTCAACGCTTCCGCCAGAAATCGCAGGAGTTGCAAAAACGTTAGGATAACCAAGCCTATCTGATACAAAAACTATTTTGCTATCATTATCTACAAAATTTCCATTTACATCTATGCCTGGATAATTAGTAATCTGCGTCAAACTTTTACTATTTGTATTATAGATAAAAATATCTGGCTGATCTTTTGGTGCCATGGTTAATAGAATTTTACTTCCATCTTTACTAACATCTGAGGCTATAAGCATGCCAATGCTATCAATTATCTTTGTTTTTGTACCAGAATTTAGATCATATCTAAATAAAGTTGGCTTATTATTCACATAAGATGTATAGTAAAATTTACTTTGATCGGCTCCTGCCCATTTTGGGAAAATGTTTAGACCGCCACTTACTATGGTCTTTTGATATGTAAGTGTATAATCAGCAACTATGATAGAGCTTTGGCGAGCTGAAGTATATTTTGAAAGAATAATAAATTTTTCCATCCAACCAACTGGTGGTAAATTTAGTTCATTAGTAAGCTCAACTATACTTTTATGAGCCAAAAACGGATACTTTGCGCCGTCTGGCATAGTATAAACCTTCTCATATCTTGTAGTTGCTGTTTTAGCGTTTATCAGTTTTACTCTTAAAGTAAGAGGTGAGCCCATAGAGCCTTCAAGAGCATATCTAAAGATAAGCTCGACGCCTTTATCACTCATTGTATTAGTAGTTGCATCCCCTTCATAGGTAGAAGGCACATGATCTTCGATTACTTCAAAATCGGAACTAACCTTTAGATCTCCTAGCATGATTTTAAAGAATTTATCTTTAAAACCCATATCGCTAACAGCAGTTGTTGCATCTTGCAAAGCTATCTTTGGCAAGGCAATACCTTGATTTACAACAGATATGGTTGCATCAGCAGCATAAAGCCCTAGAGCAACACATAAAAAAAGAAAAATTTTCTTCATCTCTACTCCATAATTTTATAAATTTTAGTTTATTTTATCTTCTAAATTTAAATTAAAAGTAGTGCTTTTGTCTGGATTGAATGGAAATTTCTCCGTTGTAAGTTTTTCTAAGCACTCTCTTACTTTTGCGTTAAATTCTTCATTATATGATAGCTCTAAAATTTCATAGCTAAAATTTCCGCTCTGATCTATCATAACTTTAACTTTAGCTAAATTTGCAGAATCAGCCTTATAACTTTGCCATCTTCTTTGAATTTGTTTTGTTATCGCACCCATTAGTGGATCGTAAGTACCGGTAGATTGTGATTTCGGAGCGGTTGGATTTTGATCTATCTTTAAACTCTTTATTATATCACTAGCTTCTTTTGCGGCTTTTGAACTAGAAGCCTCGCTCTTTTTACGGCTTTGCACTTTATTTTCAACCTTTTTTATACCATCATCTTTTTTGAGTTTTGTAGGGTCTATGTCACTAAAGAGGTCTTTTATATTTGGCTCTTTTGGTTTTGGCTTTTCAACTGGCTTTGGTGTAGGCTTAGGCTCAGGTTTTGGCTCTGGCTTAACATCTTCTTTGGGTTCTTCACTTGGTTTTAAAATTTCTGGTTTTGGTTCTGGCTTTGGCTCAGGTTTTGGTTCCTCTTTTGGAGGAGTTGGTAAGCTTGGCGTAGGCAATGGTTCATCTGGTACAACAGGCTTATTTGTAGTCTCTTGCTTATCTTCTTCAGATTCCTTTTTAGGTTCAGGCTTTGTCTCTTTAACTACTTCATCTGCTTGTTTTGGAGCTTTAATGGTTTGATCAACTTCTCTATCAACCATAACCACATCCATAATAGCATCTTTATCATCGGTATATTTTTTAGGAGGTTCTGCAAAAAAAGTAAGCTTTATAAACAAAACAAGTATAATAATAACGTAAATACAAGATGCTACAAGAAACGAACTAAGCGTTGGAAATTTAACTTTATTTGACATCTTAACCGTTTGTCTCTAAAGCTACTTTATTAAAACCAGCACCTTTCAAAGTCTTTAATACAAACATAACATCATCGTATTTTAAATTTTTGTCAGCTTTTATATAGATAGGCGAGGTTTTATCGTATTTTGTACTCATTAATGCAATATTATCAGGAAACTCAGCAAGGCTCATAGTACTCTGATCAATTCTAACTTGTCCTTGCGAATTTATAGATACTATAAGGTCTTTTTGCTTAGATGTTGAAGTTTTCGCCTTTGAACCATCTGGAAGAGTAATATCCTCTTGATATGTTATAGTTGGCATAGTAACCATTAAAATGGCTAGTAAAACAAGCATAATATCAACAAGAGGAGTTATATTTAGCTCTGGTGTCTCATCGGTAAATTTAACGGCCATTTATAGTATCTCATCATCTTTTTTAAGTGCTATCATAACATCAGCCTGACGCTCAATAACACTCATTAATTCATAAGCTTTTCTTTTTATGAGTAAATTAAATGTATATGCTGGGATGGCAACAAAAATTCCGCAACCAGTTGCAACAAGTGCCTCTGAAATAGCTGGAGCGATAATACCAAGTGATGAACCTCCACCATTTCCAAGCTGTGAAAATGTCTCTAAAATAGAAACAACGGTTCCAAAAAGACCGATAAAAGGCGAAGTAGATGCTATTACACTTAGCCACGTTAGTCCACTTGTAGCATTTTTCTCGGCTATGCTTATACATACATTTAGTTTTTCTCTTGAAATTCTTCCATTTGCACATTTTCTCAAAGACGAATCATTTGGAATATTTTTAGCACCCATAAGCAGTGCTTCAAGTGCATTTTGCTCACGTTTTTGCCAAGCTCCAATACCAGCCATTCTTGAAAAAAGAATTGTGAAACTAACTATAAAATATATTGACAGCCAAGTTAAAACAATAATTGTAATAAAACTACTTCTTTGAATGTAATTTAAAAATAAATCTATGCCGCCCACTTATCTAGTTCTCACTACATTTTCCATTTTAGATATAGTTGCTGCAAAAGCATTTGTATCACTACTCATGCTCTCTATCAAATTTCTAGCAGCTTCCAATGAATTTGCAAGCTCGCTTTCACTATCACCAGAGACGTAAACCGCACCGTCAGCAAGTATTACTACCTTACCTTCGTCAATCTTTGCATAGCCCCAGTTAATCGCAACAACATCATGTTTTTTATTTTTATGTTCTATATCTATAATACCTGCTTTTAAAAGAGATATTAATGAGGCGTGGTTTGGCAAAACACCAAACTCACCCTCGCTACCTGGAAGCACTACACTACTCACGTCATCATTAAATATCTGACCTTGAGGAGTTACGATCTCTAAATGTAATTTATCCATTACGCTTCCTTTTTAAATTTAAGCCTTAAGTTTCTCAGCTTTAGCTAAAGCCTCATCTATATTTCCAACCATATAAAATGCTGCTTCTGGTAAATGGTCATATTTACCCTCTAAAATTCCCTTAAAGCCAGCAATATTTTCGTCAAGACTTACATATTTACCAGGGCTACCTGTAAATACTTCAGCAACGAAGAACGGCTGAGATAAAAATCTCTCTATCTTTCTTGCTCTATCAACTGTTAGCTTATCTTCTTCGCTAAGCTCGTCCATACCAAGGATAGCGATGATATCTTGAAGGTCTTTATATTTTTGAAGCACAGCTTGAACGCCGCGAGCTACCTTATAGTGATCTGCTCCTAAAATTTGAGGATCAAGCATTCTTGATGTTGAATCAAGTGGATCAACAGCTGGATAGATGCCTTTTTCTGCGATCGATCTGTTAAGAACTGTCGTAGCATCAAGGTGAGCAAAAACAGTTGCAGGAGCCGGATCTGTAAGGTCGTCAGCTGGAACATAAACAGCTTGAACAGAGGTAATCGAACCTTTTTTGGTTGATGTAATTCTCTCTTGGAATTTACCCATCTCACTTGCAAGAGTTGGCTGATAACCAACAGCTGACGGGATACGTCCAAGTAGAGCTGACATCTCTGCGCCAGACTGAGAAAAACGGAAGATGTTATCGATAAACATCAAAACGTCAAGTCCCATCTCATCACGGAAGTACTCAGCCATTGTAAGACCAGTTAGCGCGATACGGTTTCTTGCTCCTGGTGGCTCGTTCATTTGGCCATAGCACAAGGCAACTTTATCCAAAACGTTACTTTCTTTCATTTCGTGATAAAGGTCATTTCCTTCACGAGTTCTCTCACCAACGCCTGCAAATACAGAATAACCGCTGTGTTTAAACGCAACATTGTGAATAAGCTCCATAATAATAACCGTTTTACCAACACCAGCACCACCAAATAGGCCTACTTTACCGCCCTTTGCGTAAGGAGCTAGAAGGTCGACTACCTTGATACCAGTTTCAAAAATTTCACTCTTTGTGCTTTGCTCTTCAAATGGAGGAGGATCGCGGTGAATAGACCAGTGTTTATCAAAATTTATACCCTCACCCTCGTCGATCAAATCACCAACTACATTAAAAATTCTACCTAGAACTTTTTCACCAACTGGCACACTAATAGGTGCACCAAGCGCTTTAGCCTCTAAGCCACGAGTCAGACCTTCACTCATATCCATAGCAATAGTTCTGACTCTATTATCACCTAGGTGAGCAGCAACTTCTAATATTAGTTTATGTTTCTTGCCCTCAACATCAAAGAAAACTTCGATAGCTTCATTGATCTTCGGCAAGTAGTCATTAAAGTCAACATCGACCACAGGGCCTATAACTTGACTAATAACACCCTTCATTCATACTCCTTTTATTTCATTGATTCAACACCACTGATGATCTCAATAAGCTCAGTGGTAATAGACTCTTGTCTTGCTTTATTGTAAGCAAGATTTAACTGTTTGACGCGTTGTTTAGCATTGTTTGTTGCATTATCCATAGCTTGCATTCTAGCGCTGTGCTCAGCCGCCAAAGAGTCAACCAAGGCATAATACATACTATACTCAAAATATTTATTGAGCAATTCATCCATAATCTTAGTATAGTTATCTTCTGGCTCAAATTCCATCAAAGAATTTGTCTCAACAGCAACTATCTTAGACGGCTCAATAGGCACAATATCATTTACTCTAATCTCTTGAGAAATCATATTTTTATAACCATTGTGTATTAACACGACTTTATCAGTTATGCCATTTGTAAAGTCATCGATGGCATCTTTTATGATTTTTTGAGCTTTTTCATATGTAGGAGAAGAGCTAGCTCCGACGTAAGTCTCAAGTAGCTCAACGCCTTGAAAATTGAAAAATTCTATACCTTTTTTACCAACAGCTCTTAGTCTGACCTTGATCTTTTTGGCTTTTAGCTCATCAATCATGCGCCTAACTGTCTTTATAGTTTGGACATTAAAGCCACCGCAAAGCCCTTTATCAGCGGTAACAAATATAATATCAACCTTTTCTACACTCTTTGTTGTATTAAAAAATTTACTCTCAGTCATAACTGAAGCATATTGATTGATCTTATAAGCTATCTCTGATAAAACCTCATTGATCTTAAGAGCGTAAACTCTAGAGTAGCGAGCAGCCTCTTCGGCTTTGCGAAGCTTTGCTGTTGAGACAAGCTTCATCGCACGCGTCGTCTTTTGAGTGTTCTGGACGCTCTTAATCTTTCGTTTTATATCTTTTAAATTTGACATATCTTAGCCCTAGTTAGCGGCAAAAGTCGCTTTAAAATCTTTCAACGCTTTATGTAAAATTTCTTCTACTTCTTTATCAAGAACCTTTTTAGTTCTGATTTGCTCAAAAATTTCAGGGTATTTCGCCTCAATATATGGATATAACTCGGCTTCAAATTTTGTTACATTTGTAGTTGCAACATCATCCAAATAACCCTTAGCGCCAGCAAATATAATAACTACTTGATTCTCGACTGGAAGTGGAGAATATGGAGGTTGCTTTAGTACTTCAACCATCTTTTGACCGCGCTCTAGTTGTTTTCTTGAGCTCTCGTCAAGATCGCTTGCAAATTGAGCAAACGCTTGTAGTTCACGGTATTGAGCAAGGTCTAGTCTTAGTGTACCAGAAACTTGTTTAATAGCTTTTATTTGAGCTGCACCACCGACACGAGAAACAGAAAGACCAACGTTGATCGCTGGGCGGATACCTGAGTTAAATAGGTCACTCTCAAGGAAAATTTGACCATCTGTAATAGAAATAACGTTTGTTGGGATATAAGCTGAAACATCGCCTGCTTGAGTTTCGATTATAGGTAGAGCTGTTAAAGATCCAGCACCTAATGCGTCATTTAGTTTACTTGCTCTTTCAAGAAGTCTTGAGTGAAGGTAGAAAACGTCGCCTGGGTAAGCTTCACGGCCTGGTGGTCTTCTTAAGATCAAAGACATCTCGCGGTAAGCAACCGCGTGTTTTGACAAGTCATCATAGATGATTAACGCGTGGCGAGAGTTATCTCTAAAGTATTCACCCATTGTTACACCAGCATAAGGAGCAAGGTATTGAAGAGCAGCTGCATCACTAGCGCCAGCGTTTACAACTATCGTATAGTCCATAGCTCCATACTCTTCAAGCTTTTTAACGACTTGAGCAACGGTTGATTGTTTTTGACCGATAGCTACATAGATACAAATAACATCTTGACCTTTTTGGTTGATGATAGTATCGATAGCAACTGTTGTTTTACCAGTTTGGCGGTCGCCAATTATTAGTTCTCTTTGACCTCTACCGATTGGTACAAGTGCGTCGATAGCTTTGATACCTGTTTGAAGTGGCTCATGAACGCTTTTTCTTGCCATGATACCTTTTGCTTTTTCTTCGACAAAGCGAGATTCAGTAGCGTCAATTGGGCCTTTTGCGTCGATTGGCTCACCTAGTGAATTTACAACACGACCAATTAATGCGTCACCAACTGGAACGCGTAGAAGTTTTTTAAGCCTTTTTACAGAGCTTCCTTCTGTGATACCGCTAGTTTTTCCAAGGATAACTATACCAACACTGCTCTCTTCAAGGTTAAGAGCCATACCTTTTTCGCCGCTTTCAAACTCAACCATCTCACCAGCCATAACGTTTTTCAAACCATAAACGTTAGCAACGCCATCAGCGACTGAGATGACTTTACCGGTCTCTTCTACATCAACACTTAAATCAAAATTTTCAATACGTTCTTTGATTATCGTGCTAATTTCGTCAGCTTTAATTTTTGCACTCACGCTTTCACTCCTTTTTAAATTGCTTTTAATATATATTCACTCATTTGACTTTTTAGTCTGTCGATAGAGAAATTTACCTCGACACCTAAATCGTCTAACTCAACTTTTACACCGTTGTAATCGCTCTTTGAGCCATCAAGCTTGATCTTAGAGTTAAATTTCTTAGAGAAATTCTCTTCCAAAGCTTTTAGCTGCTCAGCGCTTAGATCAAAATTTCCAACAACTTCGCCGCGATATGTATTTTCAAGCAAAGATTGCTCTATCTTCATCTCATCTAGTATCGAAGGTATAAGCTCTAGCCTTTTGTTTGCACCAAGAAGCTCTATAAAATTTGCAAATTTGGCATCTTGATTTTTAACCAAAGATAGTACAAATTCAACCTTTTGTGAAGCCTTTAATGTCGGCAAGCTTATAATGCTTTTAAATTTATCGCTAGCAAAAGCAGCAGCTAGCTCTGATAAATTTTCAACAAATGCATTAAGTTCATTGGATTTTACATCGCTTAAGATCGCTTTTACGTATTTTTTAGCTACTACTTCATTCATTAGCTAACCTTTTTAAGTATTATATTTATAAGCTCTTTTTGATCGACTTTTAGGCTATAGCTTGAGAAAATGTCGCTCAAAATTTCATTTACAACGCCTTTTATCATCTTGCGCTCTTCAAATTCTTTTTGCTCTTTATAGCTCTTTTGAAGATTTGCTATATCATTTTGAGCGTCGCTTTTGACCTTAGCAGCTAAATTTAAAGCCTCTTTTTTAGCAGTTTCGATTAGGGAATTTGCATTTTGTTTAGCTTCCTCAACACGTTTTAGAGCATCATCTTTTTTGGCTTTAGAATCGCGTAGCTTCTCTTGGATACTTTCAAGCTTATTTGCGATCCTGTCAATTCTGCTTTGATAAAGAGCTTTTAGTGGCTTAGCTGCAAAATATACCAAAATAGCAAAGAAAAGTAAGAAGTTTAGTGTTCTCTCGACTATGTCGTAGTTTGTTCCACCATGCTCGCTAGCGTATGCTAAAAATGGAAGTGCTAGAAAAAATAAAATTTTTATCTTCATAAATTTCCTTTAAATTTTAGAGAGCTTGGCATTTAAAGCCGCTCTAAGTTCAGGTAGTTTAGCTGATAGATCTGCCTTTAAGTTATCTTTCTGAGAGCTTAGAGCATTTAAAAATTCATTATAATTAGCCTCTAAACTACTCTTTACGGCATTTACTTCTTTTAAAGACTCTTCTTTTGCCAAATTTAAGGCTTCTTGCCTTATTTTATTGGCCTCAGTCCTTGCGTTTAATATAATCTCTTCAATCTCTTTTTCATGAACACTTAGATCACTTGCATTTTTACTAGTACTCTCTTCATCATTTTTTATAGAGGCATTTCTGTCATCTATGAATTTGAGCATTGGCTTATAAAGCAAGGAATTCAAAATAGCGATCAATACCAAGAAAACGACAGCCGTTAAAAGCATCAATGGCATATCTATTTCTAACATCCACTCTCCTTATTTTATCATTAAGTTTTATTTAATATTCAAATTAAAGTCTGATTTTACAATAAATTACTAAAAATAAAAATAAATTTGTAATTCTATTTTAGCCTAGCAATAAATTCTTCCACCTGTGAAATATTATTAAATTCTAAAACTAGATTGCCAGATTTTACTTTTGTCTTTATCTTTAAATTTTTAAAAATTTCTTGTAAATTTGATAGCTTTTTACTCATTTCCTCAGAAATTTTTGGTTTTTTGTCTTTTATCTCTTCCTTGTTTTTTATCTTTTTTACTAAAATTTCTGTGTCTCTAACGCTTAACTTTTGACCGATGATCGTATCAACAACCATCTTTTCTTCTTCGGTGCTAAGCCCAACTATAACTTTAGCGTGACCTTGTGTAAGCTTATCTTCTTGTAAAAGTTTTTGTGTATAGTCGCTAAGAAGTAGAAGTCTCATTGTGTTTGTTATTTGAGTTCTGCTCTTATGAATGATGTTTGCTAAGCCGTCTTGTGTGATCTTATACTCATTTATAAGCTCTTTATACGACTTTGCGAGTTCGATCGGATTTAAATTTTCACGTTGAATATTTTCGATAAGTGCAAGCTCTCTTAAATTTTGAGACTTGATGTCAGCGATGATCGCCTTTATCTTGCTTGCTCCAAGCATCTTTGTAGCGCGGTATCTACGCTCACCGGCTATTAGCATATAGCCATCATCTTTTTTGATAACGATTATTGGTTGGATCAATCCATGCCTTTTGATGCTGGCACTTAGCTCTTTTAAGGCCTCTTCGTCAAAATGCGTTCTTGGCTGGTATGGGTTTGGTAAAATTTCATCTATATTTATCTCTTCGACTATCTCAGAGTCGTTTAAATTTGCAATCTCTTTGCTGTAGGCCTGCTCTACATCTTCAAGTATCGCACTAAGTCCACGCCCTAATCCACCTTTTTTAGCCATTTTTTTCCTTATTTTTTAGTTTAAAATACAATATGCCAAATTTTGATACGCGATCGAGCCTGGTGATTTTATATCATAAAGTATCACTGGCTTACCAAAACTTGGGCTTTCAGCAAGTTTCACATTTCTTGGCACTACTACAAATTCCTCTTTGCTATCCTTACTCTTAAAGAGCTTATTTTCAAAATGCTGCTTCAAATTAGCAATTGTCTCTTTTGAGAGATTATTTTGCGAACTAAACATAGTCGGCAAAAAGCCCTTTATATTTAGCTTCGGATTTATTGTCTTCTTAATAATCTTAACCGTATTTAAAATTTGAGCCAAGCCTTCAAGTGCGTAAAATTCACATTGAATCGGGATGATAACACTATCGCTTGCGCTAAGAGCATTTACTGTGATACTGCCAAGTGCTGGAGGACTATCAATGATGATAAAATCATAGTCGTTTACAACTTCTGAAATTTTATTTTTAAGGATTAGTTTATAGTCCTTATTTTGATCGTTAAATTCTTGCTCGATGCCGACAAGTCCGATGTTTGATGGAGCTAAAAAAAGTGTTGGGATCTCAGTTTTTAATACGATTTGTGAGAGCTTTTTCCTATCTGTTAAGACGTGATAGATGTTAAACTCATAGTCGCTTCTGCTAAAACCAAGTCCAGTCGTCGCGTTTGCCTGTGGATCGATGTCTATTAATAATACTTTTTTCTCAGCAACCGCCAGTGATGCGGCTAAATTTACGGCCGTTGTGGTCTTACCAACGCCGCCTTTTTGGTTAGCTATTGTTATTATCTCGCTCATCTTAACGAATATACCTTTTCCCCGTTTAATAATATCGCTCCATCATCGCAAATTTCAGCATCCTGAAGCGAAACAGCTCTATTTGCAATATGCGTAATAAAACCTTTTGACTTGCAAAAGTCTATCCTAAATTTGCTAAAAATTGGCTTCCATAAAATCTTTTTATCAAGCATGCTAACAAAGCCCCAAACCAGCTCATCTACGCTAGTTTTTATATCCAAAATGCCCGCATTTTCGGGCGCGCTAGCTAAATTTATCCCCATGCCACAAATGTAAATTTCATCCACTTTATTTGTCAAAGTGCCACCTATTTTGCGACCATCTACGTAAAAATCATTTGGCCATTTTAGCCAGCATTTTGAGCCAAGTTCGCTCAGGACTTCACGCATCAACATAGAAAAATATATTGAGATCGAGGGCGGAGGTATGTCGCTTGGCAACTCATCTTCGCTTATGCAAAATGACATAAACAAATTTCCGCCAAGCCCTTCCCAGCTGTTGCCGCGGCTACCGACCCCTTTTGTTTGATTATACGCCACGACCATATACGGAGCTTTTATCTCGCCGTTTTTTAGGGCGTCTATCAAAAATTCCTGCGTCGAAGGCAGACTTTGGAAAAACTCAACCTTCAAATCACACCTTAAATTTATAGAAGTGATTTACCGGATTTTGTCCGCCACCGATGATGACCGCGTTTTTAATAGCGTTAAAGATATAATCATGCGCATTTTTTACGCTCTCTTTTAGGCTATGTCCATTTGCTAAATTTGAAGCGATCGCGCTTGATAACGAGCAGCCTGAGCCGTGAGTTGCGGTCGTTTTTATGCGCTCATCGCTAAAAATTTCATACTTGCTGCCATCATAAAATATATCAAGCGACTTGCCTTCTATCTCGCCACACTTTAGATAGACGCTCTTTGTGCCAAATTTCAAAAGCTCCTTGCAAGCCTCTTTTAGCTCGCTCTCGCCCTTTAGCTCACGCTTTAAAATTTCGCGCGCTTCAAAGATATTTGGCGTGATCACGCTTGCAAGTGGGAAAAGCTCCTCCACGATCGCATCTTTTGCAGCGCCTTCTAGCCAGATATCGCCATTTTTACAGCTCATAACAGGATCAAGCACGACTGGTGGTAAATTTTTGATCTCTCTTAGCGTTTTTGCGACGCTTTTGATGATCTCAACGCTTGGGACGACGCCTATTTTTATCACATCAACTCTTATATCATCAAATATCGCCTTGATCTGATCCTCGATGAGCTTAGTATCAACTAGCTGCATGCCAAATATGCCCTTTGTATTTTGAGCAGTGACCGCCGTAATCGCTCCCATCGCATAGATGCCGTGTGCTATAAAGACCTTTATATCAGCTAAAACTCCAGCTCCGCCGCTTGGATCAACGCCTGCTATACTTAGCGCATTTTTCATATTTTCTCCTATTAAATTTTGATTATTACTCTATTTTGTCGCCAACACTAAGACGCTTACCATTTATATATGCTTTTGCGTTTGTTGGCTTTTTGCTTGGCTCTTGAAGCTCGTAAATTTTGACCGCGCCACCCTTGCAAGCAACCACAGCGTGATCTTTTTCTATGCTTAAAATTTCTCCGCTTTTGCCACTTTTTTCGCTTAGTCCAAGTGATAAAATTTTTAGCCCACTTGCTAGATAAATCCCTGGCCAAGGTGTGAGCGCGCGAAATTTATTATAAATTTGCCCCGCCTCTTCATCAAAGCTAAAAAGTCCGTCGCTTTTACTTATTTTTTTGCAGTGCGTAGCTTGTGTGTCATCTTGCTTTTGTGGTTTTAAATTTTCAAAATTCTTAAGCACTTTTACGATTAGCTCGCCGCCAAGCTCGCCTAGCTCACTAAAAAGCTCGCTTGACATCTTATTTTCGCAAGGCGTGTAGATGAAGTCTAGTATATCGCCAGTGTCAAGCCCAGCATCCATTAGCATAGCTGTGACGCCAGTTTGCTTCTCGCCTGCTAGGATCGCGCTTTGTATAGGGCTCGCACCTCTATATTTTGGCAAGATAGAAGCGTGTAAATTTATACAAGTCGCCACGTCAAGCACGCTTTGGGGCAAAATTTTGCCATAAGCTGCCACCACGATAAATTTAGGCTCAAATGCCTTTAGCTCGGCAACCACCGCCTCATTTTTTAGCGTATTTGGTGTAAGCACTGGCACGCCTACTAGCTCATTTTGAGCGTAAATTTTCACCTCACTTGGGGTTAAAATTTGCTTTCTGCCAACTGGCTTATCAGGCTGGGTAAAGACCGCTTTTATGTTAAAGCCAGCCTCTTTTAGATGCCTAAGTATCCTAACAGCATAATCAGGCGTTCCCATAAAAACTACATTCATCACTTTCCTTTAAATTTCAACGACTTTTATTTTGATCTACGTTTTGCCTGCTTGGCGGCCAAGAGGCGCATGGATCTTCTTGCCAGTCAATCTTTTGAAATATCAAACTTCCTAGCTCATTAATGCTAACTTTGCCACTACGATCAAGATCCAGTCTTTTAAAATCCTCACTAGTGCATAGATCTGGTGCTATTTTTAGTCCTGGTGGTACCTTGCAAGCCGTCCATTCACCTAAATTTAGCATGCCGTCACGATCTATATCATTGTAATCCAAAAACATATACGCCGGATCCGCTGGATCACAGCTATATACACCAAGGCAAAATAGCATAATGCAAAAAATTTTCTTCATTTTATACTCTTAAAAACCTATGCTCAAAGCGCTAAAAAGTTGCAACTCAAAGCTCATTTTTTAGTAGCTCAAGCAGTGCAAATTTAAGCTCGTCGATGTTCTCATTTGTCGCTGATGAGATTGGCAAAATAAAATATGGCTTTGAATGATCAAAGCTGAGTAAATCTTGTTTGTAGA
Source organism: Campylobacter concisus (assembly GCF_003048535.1). Lineage (NCBI taxonomy): Bacteria > Pseudomonadati > Campylobacterota > Epsilonproteobacteria > Campylobacterales > Campylobacteraceae > Campylobacter > Campylobacter concisus. Next base: position 200,017 of record NZ_PIRQ01000003.1, read on the forward strand.
TAAATTTACCGTTTTGCTCTGGCTTTAGCTTCAAAAATTTTATAAATTCTTTTATGTTTTCATCTAAATTTTCCGCCGCATCGACTCTGGTGATAGCGATCGCATAGTCCCTGCTAGCAAGCACGCTTGAAAATTTAGCAACCTCTTCTTTCAACACACTAAACTGCTCGCTCATACCTCTATAGTTTGCTCCGTCTATCATAAAAAGTAAAATTTTATTTCGCTCGATATGCTTTAGAAATTTAACGCCCAAACCGCGTCCATCGCTCGCCCCTTCGATGATACCAGGGATGTCAGCCATAACAAAGCCACTAAACTCATCAACCTCAACAAGGCCAAGCTTTGGCGTAAGCGTCGTAAATTCGTAGTTTGCTATCTGCGGTTTGGCATTTGATACTGTTGAAATAAGAGTTGATTTACCAACATTTGGAAAGCCCACCAAACCAACATCAGCAATGAGCTTTAACTCGAGCCTTACTTCAATACTCTCTTCAGGCATACCTTTTTGTGCGTATTCTGGAGCTTGATTGATAGAGCTTTTAAAGTGAAAATTTCCGAGTCCGCCTTTACCGCCCTTTAAAAATAGCGTCTTTTGGCCCTCGCTAACTATATCACAGAGTAGTTCATTTGTCTGTGCATCATAAACGGCTGTACCAGGAGGGACTATGAGTTCTAAATTTTCGCCCTTTTTGCCGGTCATTCGCTTGCCCATACCAGCTTCACCATTGCCAGCCTTCATGGCTCTTTTACCCTTATAATTTGCTAAAGTATGGGTATTGTTGTCACAAACAAAATAAACATCTCCGCCATCTCCGCCATCTCCGCCATCAGGACCACCTAAAATGACGTGTTTTTCACGGCGAAAACTCACAGCTCCAGCTCCACCATGCCCCGAACTTAGAGTCAATTTTGCACTATCTATAAACATTTTTTACCTTAAATTTTTTATTTGGATTATATCCAACTTTACTGAAATTTAAATCGTGATATCTTGTCTAAAATAAAGCAAAAACAATCAGCATGAAGCCTAAAATATAAAGTTATGGTTGATTTAAAATTTCTATCAAACAGCTATTTTAAAAATTCTAAACACTAAATAAAAATTTTAATTTTTGAATAATTTTAAGAAAGAAAGGGGCGATTGCCCCAAGGATTATGCAGCTGGATAAACAGATACTTTTTTTCTGTTTTTATCAAGTCTTTCAAATTTTACAAAACCATCAACTAATGCAAAAATAGTGTGATCTTTGCCAAGACCTACGTTATTTCCAGCATGAGTTGCTGTTCCTCTTTGGCGGATGATTATATTTCCAGCACGAACGAACTCGCCACCAAATTTCTTAACACCTAATCGGCGTCCGATACTATCACGGTTATTTTGGGTTGAACCTTGACCTTTTTTGTGTGCCATATCTTATCTCCTTAAGCTGCGATACTTACGACTTTTACACGTGTAAATTGTCTTCTAAAGCCGCGTTTTAGTTTTGAGTCTTTACGTCTGCGTTTTTTGTAGATAACTACTTTTTTGTCTTTGCCTTCATTAATGACCTCAAGAACAACTTTTGCACCCTTCACAAATGGCGCACCTACCTTTACTTCGCTGTCATTTACAGCCAAAACTTCTGTAATCTCAACGGTTGATTTAGCTTCAGCACTAAAGTGATCTAGCTTAAGGTACTCGCCCTCGCTAACACGATATTGCTTACCACCATGCTTAAATATAGCGTATTTTGACATACTCTACCTTTCTAAAATTTGGTAAGACCAAAAAGCACTTTTTTGCAAAAGATTTATGGAGCTTTATTGGTTGTAAAGTGTGAATGTTAGCCAAAAGTTTATAAATTCTACTTTAATGCCCCTGATTTTATGATCTCATCGGCTAAATTTCTTATCATAGAGCTATGATCCAGAAAAAAGGTTTTGTCATTTGGTAAATAAGGCTGATGTATCAGAGTTTTAGCTACTGGCGCATTTAAGATCATATTTATCAGTTCAAACTCAGGTGGCAAAACAAAATAGAGTTTTGGCCTAGGAATTTCATTTTGAAAGAGCCTCTGCGCATAAAATTTACTGAAATTTTCGTTCTTTGGAAGCTTTATCTCTTTAAAGAGCTCAAGTGGCAAAAAGTAGCGTGCCAAAGCGTGAAGTCCGTGTGCGAAAATATAAAGCCTTTTTTCAAATTTAGGCGCATCTGTCCTGTCAAATATGGAGCAAAATTTCTGCAAATGCTCACTCATGGCAGCCACATCTTTTTTATGCAGGGCAAGCATAAATTTAACCGCCTCTCTTTCGTTTGTCGGCTTTTTTGACTGCGCAAAAGCGTGAGCCTTTTCTAGAGCTGAGGCAAGTAAATTTTCATCCTGCCAAAGCATCGCCGTGAGCAAATCATGCATCACGCATAGAAATTTATAGCCGTTTTTGCTAGGTGGCAGGCCTTTTGGAAAGATCCTTGCCATACTCTGCGTGTCACCACAAGCGATAGCAAAAAATGCCGGTATGAGCCTCTCACACTGATCGTATCCACCGCTGCATCCTGGAAGTAAATTTAGCTTAGCATATTGAAAAATGAGATTATTTAGTGCCTCGACGTCGCCCTCAGTTAGGCACTTTTCAAGGTAAAAGTCGTAGCGTCTAGCTCTTGAAAAAGAGAGTAATCGTATGAGCTCACATAAAAAGTCATATTCGTTTAAATTTTTCTCTTTTATCTGGGCGTAAATGCTTGCATACTCGTCTAAAAGTAGCTCTTCATCGCTTTTTGGTAGTTTTTTGGTTTTGAAAATATTAGGCAAGCCTTCTAAAAATGACATTTTGTGTTTCCTTATTTTTGCTAATTTTAGCCAAAAACACCTAATTTTCCACGTGCAAAAGGTGGCTTTAGCGGATATTTTAACCGCATTTTGGCTATAATCGCCCCAAATTTAAGCAAGTATGGGATAAAGATGGCAGGCGAAGATCAGGAAAAAACCGAAGAAGCGACCCCCAAAAAGATAGAAGATGCCAAAAAGGACGGCAACGTCCCCAAAAGTCAGGACCTAGCTGGGTTCGTGACCCTAGTTATTGCTATTGGCGTACTACTTGCAATGCTAAATTTTATGAAAGAACAGATCATCTCACTTTATATCTACTACTCAAAATTTATCGGTCAGCCACTTACCTTGCCAACTGTAAAAATGATCGTCGTAAATACCTTTGCAAGGTCGCTTCTTATGATACTTCCAGTTTGTATCTGTGTGGCGATCGCTGGTGTCATCGCAAATGTAATGCAGTTTGGATTTATCTTTACCACAAAACCCATAATGCCAAATTTTGGTAAGATAAACCCGCTAAAAGGGCTAAAAAATTTATTCTCGATGAAAAAAGTGATAGACAGTATTAAAATCGTGCTAAAAGTTAGCATCGTCTTTGGTGTTGGATTTTATTTTTTCTTGCAGTTTATAAAGGAGCTACCGCACACGCTCTTTTTTTCTATGTTTGATCAGCTTGCTTGGCTAAAAGAAAAGCTCATTATTCTTGTTAGTGTCATGCTTTTTATACTTTTCGTGATCGGACTTATTGACCTTCTCATTGTGCGTTTTCAGTATTTTAAAGACCTTCGTATGAGCAAGCAAGAGATAAAAGATGAGTATAAGCAAATGGAAGGAGATCCTCAGGTAAAAGGCAGAATTCGTCAAGCACAAATGCGTGCAGCCAAGCGTCGAATGATGCAAAATATCCCACAAGCTGACGTAGTCATCACAAACCCTACTCACTACGCCGTGGCGATAAGATATGATAAAAGTCGCGACGAGGCGCCGATAATACTTGCCAAAGGTGTTGATTTTTTAGCATTGCAAATCAAAAAAATAGCCGTTGAAAATGGTGTGCAAATTTATGAAAACCCACCACTCGCAAGAGAGCTTTATAAAATTTGTGAAGTCGATGATACGATACCAGCACATCTTTTTAGAGCCGTAGCCGAGGTGCTAAGCTTCGTTTATATGAGCAATAAACAAAAATTTAAAGATAAGCTTTGATAAATTCTGCTCTTGCCACTAGAAAATACTAGCAGCAAGAGAATTTATATATTATAGGTATCCAAAAGCGGTTGCAAAAATATAGCCAAATATACAAGAGGATATAACACCAATAAGACCCGGAATGATAAAGCTGTGATTGATAACAAATTTACCAATATGTGTCGTACCGCTTCTATCAAACTGAATAGCTGCAAGGTCGCTTGGATATGTTGGCAGGATGTAGTATCCGTAGCAAGCTGGCGCAAAAGCTAGAATGATAGCAGGATTAACATCGATATTTAAAGCTAATGGCACAAATGCAACCAAGGCTGCAGCTTGAGAATTTACAAATTTTGAGATAATCAAGAGCATAACCGCATAAGTCCAAGGGTGCTCTTTTACGATGCTTCCTAGCGCCTCTTTCATCATCGGAGTATGCACTGCAAACATAGTCTCAGCCATCCAAGAGATACCAAATACTGCAACAAGAGCGATCATACCTGATCTAAATATCTCGTTTTTACCGATCTTGCTAGCATCTGTTGGTGTAAAGATTAAAATGATAGCACCAGTTAAAAGCATGAAAATTTGAATAACATGAACCATGCTTAAGCTCTTTGAAGATGCTTGTTTGTTACTTATATTGATGTAAGCACCTTGGAATTCTTCTTTTGCGCCTTTTTCATTTATATATGTTACTGCACCATCAGCTGTGCGAGTAAGAGTTTGATTTGCATCTTTGCCGATGATTTTGACTGATTGAGCTTTTTGATTAGCATTTAGCTTATCGTTTGCTACTTTTAACTCAGCCGCCTCTGTTTGGATGCTAGCATCTTTTATTTTTAAGGTTTTTAAGACTTTTTGTTCAGTTGGAAGGTTAGCTATTACTTGAACGACCGTTGCATCTTTGTAAGTAGTCCAGCTTGGGCGAAGATCTTTAAAATATCCAAGAAGCGCAACTACAAGAATAGAGCCTAAAAATATCCACATCGCAGCCCATTGATAGCCAGGAAGTTTTTTGCCTAAAAGTGTCGCACTATCGCCATAAACATATTTTTTAAACTCAGGATCTTGAAGCTTTGTTTGAAATACTTCATCTTTATCAAGATCTTTACCTCTAAACCAGCTAAAAATTCCTACCGCCAAAACACCGCAAAATGTCGAAGGGATAGTAATCTTTAAAAGATCTAAATATCCATCAAAGCCAGCTAAGTGAGTTTTAGCATTAATAAGAAAGCTTGTAAGAGTTACAACAGCAACTGAAACTGGGCTAGCGATGATGCCCATTTGTGAGGCTATCGAGCTTGCTGCCATTGGTCGCTCTGGGCGGATGCCATTTTTGATAGCGATATCATAAACGATAGGAAGCACGGTATAAACAACGTGTCCAGTACCGCATAAAATAGTAAGTGTACATGTTACAAAAGGAGCCAAGATACTTACATATTTTGGATTTTTTCTAAGTATGGTTTCTGCTATTTGAAGCATAACATCAAGACCACCACTGGCTTGAAGCGTAGCACTTGCCACAACAACAGCGAGGATAGTTAGCATAACATCAATTGCTGGCTTACCAGGCTCGATATTAAATCCAAAAACGAGGACTATAAGACCGATACCACCTAGCATACCAAGTGCGATACCGCCTTTTTTAGCTCCGTAGAACAAACAGATAAGGACGATGAGAAGCTGGATAGCAAACTGCATGCCTTCACTTAAATTCATGAGAAAATCCATGAAACCTCCTAAGTTAATATAAATTTAATCAAGATTATATCTCTTATGGATTTAGATTAAACTTATATTTTAAGGATGATTTGATACAAATATAACATTTTGATTAAAAAAGCTTATTTGGGATAAATTTTTACAAGATTGTCTTGTACGAAATTTTTATTTGATCTTAAAAATTTTATTTGACTTAGAATATATAAGATAAAAATAGCATTGTTATATTTTTAAATTTATTAATAGTAAAAATTTATTTAAATTTTATAAATAACCTAGAAAAATAGCATAAAAGCCTTGTAAATGTGAAATTTAATAGAACTAAGAGAAAAAGGATTGATGTTTAAAGAAAGGTAATGGTGGTTAGAGGCAGAATCGAACTGCCGACACGCAGATTTTCAGTCTGCTGCTCTACCGACTGAGCTATCCAACCACTCGTTAAAGAAAGTCAGATTATACATGTTTAATATTTAAAGAAAGTTTAAAATACACACTTTTTTAAATAAAATAAGCTATGTTTTTCTATTTTGACTTGAAATATAAAAGAAATTCTACAAAGCAGATAATAAATTACGAGCTTAAATAAGCTTGTAATTTATTTTAGTGTATATGAAATAGGAAAGCGCAGATAACGATCTTGCTTAGGTTTTGGAAACTCAGAACTTGCTCTTTGAATATTTTCTAAAGCACCATTATCAAGCGACTCAAAACCAGAGCTTTTACTAACTTTAAGTTCATCTATGCTGCCGTCTTGCTTGAGTAAAAACCTAACTTCTACAACTCCTTGATGTTTCATACGTCTAGCATTATTTGGGTAACTTTTATGCCTCTTAACTGCGATTATAACCTTCGTAAAATCTTCATCGCCTTGCGAATTTGATAAATTTAGCTCAGGTGTTACATTTTGAACTGGAGCTGCAGCTATAGACTTGTTATTGGCTGGTAAATTTGTATTTACACTAGCTGGCGGTACAATGGGCTGCACTGGCTGAGCAATTACCGGTTCAGGCTTGGGCTCTATTTTTTTCTCTTTTTTAGGCTCTACCTTTTTTATTTCACGCTTTGGTTTCTCCACCTTTTTAGGTTCAGGTTTTGGTTCTGGCTTTGGCTCAGGTTTTGGTGGCTCTGGCGGTGGTGGTGGAGCTGGTGGAGTTGGCTCTGGGATAAGCATTTGCTCCGCTATTTGAGGTGCTGAGACTTGCGGCACTGGAGTAAATGAATTAAGAGCTATTTTTATCGGTTTTTGCTCACCTATTTTTATCTCATCAAAATTATGTGAAAGCAAAAAATATACTGCTGCTCCATGCACTATAAGCGAAACAGCTAAGCCGCTGTAATTTGAAATTTTATTCAGAGATTGTTTGGATTGCAAAATTTTCGTGGCCCTTCTCTTTTAATATATCAATTACTTTGACAAAGCTATCAAATTTCGAATTTTTATCGCTTTTTAGTTCGATCAATGTCTTTATATCAACCGCATTTAGTTTATCTTTAAGTTCGTTCTCAGAAATTTCTACATCATCTATAAAAAATTTATTATCCTTATCAATTACTACGCTTACCTTTTTATCGTCCTCTTTGCTTTGCTCAGCGCTGTTTGCACTTGGAAGATCAATAGCTATCTTGCCTTGAGCAATAAAAGTCGAAATGCTAAGCACGATAGCAAGCAAAACAAGCATAATATCAATAAATGGGACAATATTTAACCCATCTTTTTTATTTAGACGCATTTTCAGCCTTATATCTATTTAGCATCACATCTACTTTTCTGACAAAACCATTGTAAATCATCAAAGTTGGTATCGCCACAAGTAGTCCAAAAGCAGTTGCTTTTAGCGCAAGAGAGAGGCCGACCATTATGCTTTTAGTATCGATTCCGCCTGCCATACCCATATCATAAAATGTGATCATAATTCCAGCAACTGTACCAAGAAGTCCTACATATGGTGCATTTGAGTAGATAATATAAAGTGTGGTTAAATTTTTGGTTAGTGCTTCCTCAAGCGATTCGATACTTTTATAGCCTTTTATATCAACGCGTGAATAAAAAATAATACGCTCAATCGTATACCAAAGTACAAAAAAACTCATAATGCCTAAAATCGCAATAATTACATGATCAATGTGATGTTTAATTAGCTCCATAATACCTTCTTAGTAAAAATTTTTGCGTGATTATAGCTATATTGATAACCAATGTCAAATATTTAGTAAAAATGTAATCAAATAAAAACTAAAATTTTTAATTTTGTATGTATATATTTAATTATATTTAGAATTTCAAAAATTTAATTTTTTTCTTAGTAGCTCTATTTCAGTGATGACTATTTTTGGCGTAAGCTCCTTCATACAGGCATGTGTTTTTATGGGACATACTCGCTTCATGCATGGCATACACTCTAAATTTAAATGCACTATCTTTGCACTCTCATCTTGCCATGGACTAGTCTCTTTAAATTTAGTCGGTCCAAAAAGAGCCACAAGTGGCACTTTATAGGCAGCTGCGATATGCATAGGACCACTATCGTTTGTCAAAAAGATGCCATTTTTTATAGAACCTATAACCTCACAAAGCTCTTTTATGCTTGTTTTTCCGGCCAAATTTTCACATTTCATACCATTTTGTAAGAGTATCTGCTCGATTTCATTGCAAATTTCAAGCTCAGCTTTCGAGCCAGTGATCTTTACATCAAATTCATCTTTAAAGTGCAGTGCAACCTCTGCAAAATAGTACGGATACCACCTTTTGGCACTTCCGTAGCTAGCACCTGGATTTAGCACAAGGAGTTTTTGCTCGCTTTTTTTAGCTTCATAATAAATTTTTAGTTCGTTTGAAATTTCTTTTAAATTTAGGCTTTGCTTTATGAAATTTAGATATTTCTGCACCTGATGCAAGCTCTCGCTACTCTTTTTAAAACAAAATTTTTGCGTTGCTTTTATAAAAAATAGCAAAAATTTACTAGCAAATGAGCTTCTAAGGCTAATAGCAATATCAAATTTTCCAAGCTTGCTAGCCGTTTTTATAAGACTTAAATATCTTGAGTTTTGCTTTTTACTATCGTCAATGACTACTTTTTCACACTTTGGATGTGATTTGTAAAGCTCACAGGCCACATAAGAGCCAAAAAATACAATATTTTTAGCATTTTTACTTAAATTTTCTATCGCTGCACTCGCCATCACAGCATCTCCAAGCCAAGTTGGAAGCTCTATAAACACTCTCACTTTTGCTCCAAATTTAGCACTTCGTTTATGATTTCAAGAGTTTTGCTTGCATTTTCTTCTATACTAAATTTTTGCGAAAGTAAAAATGACTCCTCTTGCAGCTCTCTCATCATCTCATTATCATTAAGCACCTGCTCCACTAGCTCCAGTATACTTTCATCATTTGGTTCACGCATGATAAAACGATTTTCTAAAATTTCAGCTGCCCCATTTTGAGCCGTTGTAAAGACAATATTTTTAAAGCTAAGTGCCTCTAGAACGACATTTGAAAATGGCTCATAGTGTGTTGGAAATATAAAAATATCGCTTGCTTCATAAAATTTTGCAGTCATTTTTTGCTCACCTGTAAAAAATGCCTTTATCTTTAGCTTTTTTGCTAGCTTCTTATATGAATTTAAATTTTTATCTTTGCCTACTATTAGCGCATTTACTGGCGTTTTTAGCTTTGAGACAAGAAGTAAAAAGTCTTTTGCTCCTTTTCTTTTAAAGCCATTTCCGACAAAAAGCACAATTGGTAAATTGTAATCGAGTCCAAATTCTTCACATACGCTAAGTTTTGCTTCTCCTTTTTCTACTTTTTGTGGCAAATTTATACCGTTGTAAATGGTAACGATTTTTGACTCATCGACACCGTAAGCTGAAATAATTTGCTCTTTTATGTAGTTTGAATTTGCGATTATCTTTTTAGAATTTTTAAAGCAACGTTTTTCTAGATATGGATAGACAAAATTTAGAGGATTAACCCACCAAAATGGCTTTGTGGCACGATAAATTTTATGCACGCCGTCCCCTGCTCTATAAATATCTGCGCAGCTCACTCGCTCCAAGCTAAAATATACCTCATCACTTTTTTTCTGGCGTTTTACCTGTGCGTTAAATCTCAAAGCCTTTTTCCATGACGAGATCCTAGCCTCTCCTAGATATGAGCGTATAGATGTGTCTATACCTACGTCTTTTAGGGCTTTGGTAAGCCTTCTTAAATAGCGTTCGGCACCACCGACTGCGTTTGGATTGATACGTAAAAAAACTATTTTTTTCATGACCTCAAAGCTTTTTATTTTTGTGATTTTTTATTTGTAATGTCCGCCATAATATCAAAAATTTTTATAAATCAGCCTATTTTTTGCCTAAATTTCATAAAATTACACAAAGGATAAAAATGAAAACACTTACTATTATTGACACTTTTGGTTTCTTTTTTAGGCTCTACTACGCCATGAGCGGACTTAAAAACCGCGAGGGCAAGCCAAGCGGAATGATAAGTGGCTTTGCAAATTTTATAGCAAGCCTCAAGGATGAATACCAAAGCGACTATCTCATCTTTGCGCTTGATAGCAAAGGCAAGACCTTACGTCACGAAATTTTAGGTGATTACAAAGCAAACAGAAACGAGCCGCCAGCTCAGCTAAAAGAACAGCTTCCAGTTTGCATAGATATGATAGAAAAAATGGGGCTTTACAGCCTTAGCCGCGAGGGCTACGAGGCCGATGACATCATCGCAAGTGCGGTTAAATTTTGTAAAGACAAAGATATATTTGTGCGAATAGTCACCCACGATAAAGACCTTTACCAGCTCATAGAGGACGGTAAAGTGAGCATCTACAGCCCGCAAAGCAAGATCGATCATGATAGTGCAAGCTGCTTTGAAAAGTATGGAGTTTATCCGGCACAAGTAAGGGACTTTCTAGCCATCGCTGGCGATAGCTCGGACAACATCCCAGGCGTCAAAGGTATCGGCGCAGTGGGAGCTAAGAAGCTTTTGGCTGAGTATGGTAGCTTAGATGGAATTTATGAAAATTTAGCCCTTCTTAGAAACGAGCGCACCAAAAATATGCTAGCAGCCGCAAGAGACGAGGCGTTTTTGAGCAAAAAACTAGCCACGCTCTTTGATGATGCGATCACTTCGCTTGATCTTGAGCACTCTAAATTTCCAGAGCAAAATCCTCTGATAAATATCTCAGAAATTTTAAAAGAGTATGATCTAAATAGGCTTTTAAAAAGTCTACAAAAAGAGGAAAGTGTCGAGTTTAAACTAGGCTTTAGGGCAAATTTACTACTTGATGAGGCTAGCATCGAAAAACTACTCTCTAGCGTCACGCCAGAGACCATCGTCGCCTTTGACACCGAGACCACGGGCGTTGATAGCAAGAGCGCAAAGATCGTCGGTTTTAGCTTTTGCTTTAACGACGAGGACGCCTACTACGTGCCAGTGGCTCACAACTACCTAGGCGCGCCAAAGCAAATAGACCTAAAATTTGCCACTTGGGCGGTAGGGCAAATTTATAAAGGTTGCGTGATCGGACAAAATTTAAAATATGACTTTGAGATCGTGAAAAACAACCTTGGGCTCAACCCTCCAGCAAATTTTAAAGACACGATGATACTTGCGTGGCTTAGCGATCCAAACTCAAGTGTCGGCATGGACGCGCTGGCAAAGAGGCTCTATGACTACGACACGATCAAATTTGAAGATGTGGTCAAAAAGGGACAAACTTTTGGCGATGTGCCCCTAGAAAATGCCGCTAAATACGCGAGCGAGGATGCTTGGATAACGCTTAAATTTTATAAAACTTTTCAAAACACGCTTGATAAAAATTTACTAGCGCTTGCCGATACGCACGAGTTTCCTTTTATCCTCACGCTCTTTGATATGGAGCAAAATGGCATCAAGATAAACGAAGCTAAGATGCAAAAGCTCATCCTTGAAAACGACACCAAACTAAAGGCGCTAACAAGTGAAATTTACGAGCTAAGCGGCGAAAATTTCAACATAAACTCCGTAAAACAGCTTGGCGTCATACTTTTTGAGCACCTAAAGCTTCCAACCAAAAAGAAGACAAAAACAGGATATAGCACCGATGAGAGCGTGCTAGCTGAGCTTACGGGCGCTCATCCAGTGATAGAGAAAATTTTAGCTTACAGAGAGCTATATAAACTGCAAAGCACCTACTGCGAGCCACTTTTAGCGCTTGCGAAAAAGGACGAGGGCTCACGAATTTACACGAGCTTTTTACAAACTGGCACGAGTACTGGCAGGCTTTCAAGCAAAAATCCAAATTTACAAAATATCCCAGCTCGTGGCAGCCTCGCAAAGGATGTCAGAGAGTGCTTTGAGGCGGGCGAAGGCTATAGCTTCGTGGGGCTTGACTACAGTCAGATCGAGCTTAGGCTGCTAGCTCACTTTAGCCGTGATCCTGCGCTTCTTGAGGCGTTTAAAAATGACGAGGATATCCACGCAAGGACGGCTATTAGCATATTTGGTAGCAGCGACGGGCAAAATAGAGCCGTGGCAAAGAGTATAAATTTTGGCCTCATTTACGGCATGGGCTCAAGCAAGCTGGCAAATCAAGTAAACATCACAAGAGCCGAGGCAAAAGAGTATATAGAGCTCTATTTTAAGGCGTTTGAGACGATCAAGGAGTTTTTGGAGAGCATAAAAATTTCAGCTAAAAATGACGGCTTTGTGCAAACACTTCTTGGCAGAAGACGCTATTTTGACTTTAAAAGTGCCACACCTATGCAAATAGCCATGTTTGAGCGCGAGGCGGTAAATACGGTCTTTCAAGGCTCTGCGGCAGATCTAGTTAAGATGGCGATGGTAAAAGTTAGAGCAAATTTAGATAAAAATGCAAAAATGTTGCTTCAAATCCACGACGAGCTGATATTTGAAGTAAAAGACGAATTTGCACAGGAATTTGGCAAGGCGACACAAAAGACAATGGAGGAAATTTACACGCTAAATGTGCCGCTTAAAACATCGCTAAATATCGCTAAAAACTGGGGTGAGCTAAAATAGATAGATAAATTTTGCTGGAGCTTTTAAGATGATTAGCTCCTGCTTTATACTTAAAAAATAAAGTTGTGATTTATCGCTACATCTTTGAATTTTTATACTTTTGTAAAAAGCAAATGGTATCAGTCAAATAAGCCAGCAAGCAGCCCAACGCGTAACATGCGATGTCGCTAACGTCAAATATTCCGCCAAAGACTATACGTATTATTAAATTATGAATATCTAAAATTTCAAGTACTTTAAAGTATTGTAAAATTTCTATAAATAGCGAGAAGATAAATATTTCAAACGCTAAAATTTTTGGTGTAGTTTTAAACACGGCTCGTCCAAATGCGTAAAGCATCACCGTAAATAGCACATCACCCAAATAATGACGCACGAAGCCACCTTTAACAAAAGCTGCGATATAAATTTCGATTGCCAAAATCACGACTGCTACGAGCAAAAAGGACAATCTAGCTCGCAAGCTATGTCTCATTTTCTCGTATTGAAAAAATTTGTATATTTTTCGTTTTACTTGCATTTTTTTATTTATTTGAAATTTTACTTTTTTACAAATTAGAAATGATATCCATACCATCTTTAAAGCCGGGATCGTGCTGGATATATTTCTCGCTCACAAATGTATTTATAACTTCTGCCTTATGCTCGTTAAAAAGAGTATTCCATTAGGTTTTACTTGAAATTGCCAAAACCCAGCTATTTCATGAATTGTAACAGATAATAGCAATATTGCCAAATAAAGAAAATTTCTTATTTTTAAAATTCTTTGACAAAAAATATCAATCAAAATGGCTTTTGAAAGTATTTTTTAGACACTTAATAACTTTTTTGTTTAAGGATAATAAAATTTATGGATTAAAATTTTTCTATCAAATCTTTAAAAATTTCATAAAGTTTATTTACTTCGTGGGTGCTAACTCGCTCGTTTTTAGCGTGTATGCGGTCGTTTATGACGCCAAATTCTATCGCATCTATGCCAAATTCAGCAAAGTGTCTTGCATCACTCGTGCCACCCTTTGTATTTAGAACCGGTGTAACGCTTGTGAACTTTGTGACAGAAGCCATTAAATTTTTTACGATTTTGCTATCTTTGTTTGTTAAAAATCTCTTTGAGCTTTGTTTTATACTAAGCTCGTAATCAAGCCCATTTAAAACGCCTCTAAGATAGCCCTCAACGTCATTTACGTCGGTTAAATTTGAGTTTCTCACATTAAACATTATACTAAGCTCACTTGGCGTAACGTTACAAACTTGCATGCCACCTCTAATATCAGTTATCACGATCTTGCTTGGACTAAAAAACTCGCTCCCAGCGTCCATATCGTGATCAGCTATCTTATTTAAAAGTGGAGCTATTAAATTTACCGGATTTAAACACTTTTCAGGATATGCTACGTGCCCTTGAATGCCATTTATCACGATCTTGCCATTTATTGAGCCACGTCTACCAACTTTTATGCTATCACCAAATTCTTTATCGCAAGTTGGCTCAGCCACTACGCAAAATTTTGGCAAATCATTTATTTCGCGTAAATATTCAAGTGCTAAAGGCGTACCATATGTGCCATCGCCCTCTTCGTCGCTTGTTAATATGAGGCTTAGCTTCCCATCAAATTTCGCATCTTTAGCAGCGCAAACAAAAGCAGCCACGCCACTTTTCATATCCTGTGTGCCTCTTGCGTAGATGTAGCCATCTTTTTCATATGGTGTAAATGGCTCGCTATCCCAGCCCTCACCTGGAGGCACGACATCAATGTGTCCAGCAAAAGCTAGATGCTCGCCGTCTCCATAAATTTTAGAAAGTATGAGATTTTTGGTACCATTTTTTTCTATAAATTTCGCCTCAAAATCAGGTAAAAATTTAGCGATAAATTCTAAGCTTCCAGAATCATTAGGTGTGATAGAGCAAAAGCTTAAAAGCTCTTTTAAAAAGCTAATTACCACTAAGTGCCTTATGAGCCGGCACGCTCTGGTGCACCAAAATAAAAGCCCTGGAACTCATCTACGCCGATCTCTTTACAGATTTCAAATATCTCTTTTGAATGCACATATTCAGCAATAGTTTTTATACCAAGGTCTTTTGCAAATGCCACGATCGCACTTGCGATATAGTGTGAATCTTTATTTATGTCTATATCTTTTATAATAGAGCCATCGATCTTCACATAGTCAGGCTTGATCTTTATAATGTAAGAAAAATTTGAATATCCTGAGCCAAAATCATCAATAGCGATCTTTGCGCCCATACTTTTTACACGCTCGATAAAATTTGAAACTCTCTCTAAATTTTTAAGCTCTTCATCTTCAACGATCTCAAATACTACTCTACCAGCAACATTGTGCTTGTTCAATAAATTTAAAACAAGTGAGCTAACATCACCATCGATCATATCTCTACTGCTTAAATTTATAGAAAGTACTAAATTCTTATCCTCTACAAGCTGCTTAAAACACTTTACAATGAGTTGTTTCTCAAGATCAGCATAACGCTTAATACGCTTTGAGATATCTAAAAAGACATTTGGTGATATAACATCACCTCTATCCAAAAGCCTTATCAAACATTCATATTTTACAGGTACCTTTTGGTCATTAACTATCGGCTGAAAATAAGGAACAATATTGTTATTTATAGTGGCGTATTGTATTAGTTTAGAGCGTTCTATTTGAGTTGCGTATTCCTCTTTTTGATTTAGCCCTTTGAAATAACAAACATAGTCTTTATCTTGCTCTTTTGCTGTTTTTAATGCTATTGTTGCTTTTCTTAGTGTTTGGTCACTATCAAGAGCAAAGCCTATTGTACTATGTATCTCGATACCTTCTATCTCTCTACTATCTTCATCGACTATACTTAGCATACGACCTTTAAAAATTTCTATCAAATCTTCAACCATATCTTCATATCTATCGATAAAGCTATCGCTATCTTCTACCAGAGCAAACCTATCTGCTTCTATACAGTAAGCTTTCATATTCTCATCTTTGGCAAATTCACTGATCAAATCAGCCATCTTTACCAAAATCTGGTCACATGCAAATTTACCGTAAAAGTCATTCATCTTGCCAAAATCGTCAATATCTATAAGCACTACTTTAGGATTTTCATAGCTACTAACATCACGCACCAATGCTGTTTTATTTAAAAGTCCAGTCATTGGATCGATATAAAGCTTTTCTCCAAGCTCTTCTATCTGTTTTTTAGTATCTGTTTTTAATGCGTTATAGTTATTTTTTTCTTTTATATACTTGACCGCATACCATATACAAGTGGACAAAGCAACTATTGCACCAACGAGGCTTAAGATGAATGTTAAAGCCATATTATTTAAAAGCCACTCAAAAAAGTACTCATCATGTGTACCGGTAATACGTTGATCGACCTTTCCTTTAAAGCCTAATATATACTCTCCGACCGGTACAAACATACAAACTTGAGCAGCATTTTCTGGCAAAATTTTTGCCCAAAAATAATCTTTTTGGAAATTATGAGCAAAGATATTTCCACAGCTTTTGTCGTTAAATTCTTGATTTATTATTCTTTTATCTGAAGACGCTACGACCTTGTATCCATTTTTATTATCATCCTTTAATAAAAGAACATCACCCATAGCACTATCGTTAATGTAAGATTGGAAATTTGCGACATCATATTTGCTGACATTTTTGAAATAATCAACATATTGATATGTCAAATAATCAACTTTCTTTCGAAGATTAAAACCATTTTCAGCAGAAGCATTATTAAATTTAAAATAAAAAACTGCCAGGTTTTCGACTAAAAAAATACTTCCCAAAACAAACACTAAACCTATAATCGTTTTAGTGATGTTTAGATTTTTACCCGTTTGCTCGTCCTTGTTACTCAAAAGTTACTTCCCTTATTTTGTGTACTTGCCCTGATTATATCAACCTTAAAATAAATTTTAACTTTTGGGAAAAAGTTAAAGTCTGACTATTTTAGCTCCATATCCACCTTGATTTGCTGGTGCGTCAAAAAATTCCTTCACACTTGGATGCTCTTTTAAGAAATTTTTAACAGCAAAGGCTAGCTTGCCAGTGCCGATGCCGTGAAATACGCTAACCTCGTCAAATCCCATAACAAGACTATCTGAGATAAATTTATCAAGCTTAGCTATCGCCTCATCAGCTCTCATGCCGTGCAGATCAAGCGAGAGCGAGGCTGTCTTTGGTTTATCGACATTTAGGCTCACATCACCTTTTTTAGGCAAGACCACTTCGTTGCCATTTTTTCTTAAAAGCTCAAGTGGTACACGCAAATTTATGCCATTTGACTCGATCATCGCGTCATTTTTTGAGATGCTTAAAACCGTGCCTTTTATATTTTCATATTTCACTCTATCGCCTACTTTTAGGCTCTCGCGCTCAGTTTTTTTAGGCTTAACGATGGCGGCTTTTTTCTCATTTGCCACGTTTAGCGCCCTTTGCTTGTCTTTTATATCCTTGAAATTTATAACGGCTTTTGCCGCATTTATTGCTTCAAAATACTCTTTTTCCAGACGTGAAATAGTCGCATTTAGCTTGATCTCATTTTTCTCTTTTAGCTCTTTTTGCTCCTCAAGCAAGCGCTCCAGCCGCTCCTCTTTTGTCGTGATCTCTTTTATACCCTCATCAAGCTTAGTTTGTAAATTTAGCGTCTTTGTGATGATCTCATTTAAATTCTCTTTATCTTCACCGTAAATTTTCTTTGCCTGAGCCACTAAATTTTGAGATATGCCGTATCTTGCCGCCGTTTCAAAGGCATAAGACTTGCCGATCGTGCCTTTTAAAAACTCAAATTTTGGCCTTTGTGCCGCCTCGTCGTAAAGTGCCGCCACTAGCTCAACCTCTGGGTTTTTAGCTAGCAACATTGCAAGGCGTTTGTGGTGAGTCGTGATAATCATTTTGATATCTTGAGTAATGAGGCGCTCTATCATGACACCATACAAGCTCGCAGCCTCCTCAAAGTCAGTACCAAGCTCGATCTCGTCGATGCCTATGATGATCGATTTTTTAGTAAAAAGCCTTGCAAAGTGCACCATCCTGCCAGCAAAGGTCGAGATGTCGTTTTTCACACTTTGCGGATCTTCTATGATCGCGTCAAATTCTTTAAAAGAGCCGATGCTTGAGCGGTTTGCATCGATACGCATAGGCAGCAGATACTTTGCAAGCAGCGTGGCTGAGATGATTGATTTTAAAAGCATCGATTTGCCGCCAGCATTTACACCGGTTATTAAAAGCACCTTTTTGCTAAAATCCACACTCACGCTTTTTGGGTTTTTAAGCGCTGGATGGGCAAATTTCTCAAGCTTGATAACATGCGAGCTGTTTGGCAAAACAAACTCATAATCACGTGATCTAGCCAAATTTACACGCGCCTGATACGCATCAAACTGATCAAATGCGTTATTTATAAATTTCAAAAAGAGCAGGCTCTTGCTCATCTGCAAGCTAAATTTCTTGCAGTGCTCAAAAATGATCTCCTCTTTTCTATCAAGTAGCTCGCTTTGCTCCTTTTTTAGGCGCTCGGTGTTTGCAGGTGCGACGTAGAAGTAGCCGCCTGAGCTTCTAGCAATCACGGTGCCTTTTAGGGCGTGGTTAAAGCCGCCACGCACCAAAAGTGCCTCTTGTGAGTTGATGTAGTGCGTCTGGGTATCGACTAGATAGGGCGTGATGTGCTTTGAGTAGATGAGCTTTTTAAGCTCAGCATCGATCTGGCGCTTTTTCTCGCTAAACGCCTGCTTTATCGCGTAAAATCTCTCATCCACGCTGTCGCTAAACTCGCCGTTTTCATCAAAACTATTTGCCAAAGTGCTCATCGCTTCAGGGATCTCAACTTTAGCGATCCACTCGCCAAGCCTACCTTCAAATTTTTGCTTTTTTAGATATGAAAAATACTTAATAATCTTTGCAAACTCGTAAATTTCACTGATGTGAAGCACTGCTTGCTTGCTAAGTCTCATAAGCGCGTCATCAAGCTCTTTTATCTCATCAGGCGCCTTAAAATCATACTTTGAAAGCTCACTAATGTTTTCAAAGTGGATTTTGCTGTCGCCTTGTAAAAATAGCGGTTTTTGCCTTGCTAAAAAGGAGTTAAATTTCTCTAGATACTCGCCCAAATCGAGCTTTAAAAATATCTCTTCAGTCATTGCTCACAACTTTTTATAGGCACGATAACGCCTGAGAGATCGCTAAATTCTCTTTTAGCTAAAAATGACGCCGTGCCAAATTCGTAGTTAAATTTCTCAGCGCTTACGTTGTATTCGCCACATTTTAGTGTTTTGCCCTGTTTAAAATCGCTAACTAGCTTTGAGATGGCATCCTCGTTCTTTGATAAATTCTCTTCGTAAAAATAGACGCAAATAAGGATCGCTACAAGCACCGCGCTAACGAGCGCTTTTATGCCTTTGCTGATCTTTTCATCTTTTATCGCCCAGATCGCTCCAAAAAGCACGATCAAGCCAGCGATTAGGATCAAATTTCTTACCATTTCACGCCTTTATACTTTGCAATGAGCTCTTTGTAAAGCTCAGCATGAGGTTCGATCTTTTCTAAAATTTCAGCCTTAACCTCGCTGATATCTTGCTTTTCAACCAGCAAGCAAATAGCCATATACGGGGCATTTGGCAGCATCTCTTTTATCTGAGTGCTGCTTAGCTTTTGCGACCTTGCAAGAGCGATCAAGATATCTTTTTTGCCTAAATTTATAAGGCTTGAAATTTCATCCTCGCTTAACTCTTTTTCATTTATCTCTTTTAAAATTTCATTTTCATCTTGAGGCTTGAAAGTACTTAGATCCATTAGTACCCGCCTCTTAGTTGCACGCTGATATCGCCCGCTCCAAAGCCAACTACGATGCCGTCACTTAGGCGGTTTTTCACGCCAAATTCATCTGTAAATTCTATCCCCTCTTCAACCCTCTCGACCTTGTCGGTAAAGATCGGGTTATACTCGCTAAATTCGCTCTTCATATCAACTTCGATCGGACTTTCTCCAGCTGCATAAACTGGCAAGATGACAAGCTCATCAACGCCCTTAAAGCACTCTTTAAAGCCAGGTAAATTTGTGCTAAGTCTTGTGTAGCGGTGTGGCTGAAATATCGCTGTGACGCTGTTTATACCTAAAATTTTGGCGTATTCAAAGACTGATTTTAGTGTCGCTTTTATCTCGGTTGGATGGTGCGCGTAGTCGTCGATTAGGACGAAATTTTTGTTTGCGCTAAGGATGTCAAAACGCTTTTTGATCCCTTTAAAATTTAGTAAATTTTCTCTAATGTCTTTAAGCGGCGTCTCGTGCATCGCAGCAAGGATAGCCAAAGATGCGTCTATAGCGATGTGCTCGCCCATGCCAAAGGCTTCAAATTTGCCTAAATTTTTAAGGTTGAAGCTAGTGTATGGCTGATAGTCTCTTACCACCATCGTTAGCTCTGTGATATCACTGCTTGGATAAAGCCTGATCGCATCAAGCTTAAGCGTGCTCAAAAACTCGTCCTCAGCGTTTATCACTCTAACCTTTGCACGCTCCAAAAAGCCTTTGTAAGCTGCGTAAAATTTAGCTAGATCGTAGTCGTAGTGCTCCATGTGCTCTGGCTCTGCATTGGTGACGATGGCTAGATATGGGTTTGAGTTTAGAAAGCTAGAGTCACTCTCGTCTGCCTCAAATACGACGTTATCGCTTTTAGCGTAGCGCATATTTGAACCAAACTGCTTTGAGATGGCGCCAATAATCACTGAGCCCTCAATGAGGCTTGCTAACATCGCTGAAGTAGTACTCTTGCCGTGCGCGCCAGCAACCGCAAAGACGCACTTATCTTCAAGCACATAAGGCAAAATTTCTTTTCTTGAAAAGCACTTTATGCCTTTGTTTCTAGCCTCCACTAGCTCGATATTATCCTCTTTTATCGCGGCTGAATAAACCACGAAGTCTTGGTCTTTTATCGCCTCTTTACAGTGCGGAGTGATGACCTCAATGCCTTCGCTTTGAAGTTCAAGCGTCGTCTTGCTCTCTTTGATATCGCTGCCACTTATCTTGTGGCCTTTTTCGTGTAAAAATCTAGCGATGGCTGAGATGCCAATGCCACCGATGCCTATGAAATGGACTTTTTTGATCTCGTTGTTTAGCTCTTGCAAATTTTATCCTTAAGTTTTTCGTGATTTTAACAAAAACTACTAAATTTAAGGCTGAAAATGGCTTTTATTTGCTTAAGGCAAAGCTCTCGTCTATTAGGTCAAAAACTGTTTTTTGTGAGATTTTGGAGTTTAAATTTACGCTTATCCAGTGCTTTTTATTCATATGATATGCTTTAAAAATTTGCCTCTCATCAACTAGCACCATGGCTAGATCTGGGCTGCATTTTAGATTTAAAACATCTATCACTTCGTCACTTTTAAGACCAAGCTTACTAGCGCTTATCTGTATAATCAGCGCAAACCACTTCTTGTTGTTCTTGTGACGAAAGACACTAAATTTTGGATACTTTGGGAAAATTTGCTCACCTAAAACGTCAAATTTCTCTTTTATGTATCTCTCAACGTCACTTCGTTTCAATTTTCACTCCAAAATTCCTTTTAAGAGCGCTCACTCTTGCTAAGCTCACTTTCCCGTCCAGTTACGGCCTTATTTTATCTTTTAAATTTAGCCTCTATATGCATAAAGCCCCAAGTACTTCTAGCCTCGCTAAGCTCCTTTTTGCTAAGCTCATCTATCATCATCTCTTCGTTCTTGCCGAGTCTATTTTTAACTTCACCAAACGGATTAATAAGCATCGAATCGCCGTAAAAGCTCCACTGAGCATCGTCACTTTTATGGCTTCCTACGCGGTTTACGCGCAGCACGTAGACGTTGTTTGTAAAGGCCCTAACCTTTAAAAGCTCCTCCCAGCGCGCCTGAGAAAAAAATGTACAAGCCGTTGGCACTAGCACGATATCGACCTTTTTGGCACTCATATAGGCCCAGCACACATCAAAGTGCGCCTCATAGCCAAACATGACGCCGACTTTAAATTTATCGTAGGTAAAAATAGGCAAATTTAGCTCATCACTTGTGTTATTAAAGAATTTCGCCTCATTCCAGTGAGCGTAGGGCATAAGAATTTGCTGATCATATAGCTTTACTTGTGTTGGGGTAAATTTGGCTAGACTTTTAAAAATTTCCTTGCCTTTTAGATTTACAATGGGTGCAACGATATTTAGATCATACTTTTTTGCCATTGAAAAAAGAGCCTCTTTCTTTCGCTCGCTTTGCTCTTTTATAAGGCTTTTTGGCATGCTAATGAGCTCTTTAAAAAAGCTATTTAGCACGTACTCACCAAGCACAACTAGCCTTGCGTTTTCGTCCGCACAAATTTTTAGATAATAATCAAGCCTAGCCTCGCTCAAAGGTTGCGTTGGTAGCTGAAGAGCACAAATTCTACTCATCATCCACCTGCTTTATGCTAAGTTTTGCATTTTCTAAAATTTCTCTTGCTTCATTTAAAAGTTTTTTGCCTTGTTCGTGCAGCTTTATGCTATTTTCTAAGCTCACATCATCTTTATTTAGATCGTTTAAAATTTTATCTGCTAAGGCTAATTTTTCTTCAAAGCTTTGCTCTTTTTGCTCCATTTTCTATCCTTTTAATATATTTTTTATATATCCATCAAATTTTTCTATCTCGACCAAAAATGCGTCATGGCCGTAGTTGCTATCTATCTCTACGAAATTTGTATTCTCTCCTCGCCCCATCCCACAAAGCGTGTTATAAATTTCTCTCATGCAGCTTGGCGGAAAGAGTAGATCGCCCTTAAATGCGATTAGATGCAAATTTGCTTTTATTGGCGCAAGGGCGTCTTTTAGGTTGTCATAGTGTCTTGTACAGTCAAAGATGTTCATCATCTTTACGATGTATAGGTAGCTTAGCGGATCAAACCTCTTTGGGAAGTTGTAGCCGTTATACTCCATGTAGCGATCGACCTGAAAATGCCCAAAAAGGTCGTAAAGGCCGTCAGTTTCGACGTAGTTGCGTCCAAATTTTTTATCCATGCTATCAGGGCTTAAAAAGCTGATGTGCCCTGCCATCCTGCCGTAAGCCATACCTTTTAGACCATTTTTTCTTATAAATTCTGCGTTGTATTCGCCGTTTTTGAAATTTTCATCGTTTAAAATGGCTTCAATGGCGATCTTGTTAAACGCTATCGCCCAGGGCTTAGTCTGATAGGTACTTGCAAGCATGACGATATCCTGTGCAAATTCTGGAAACTCGATAGCATAGCAAAGTGCTTGCATACCGCCAAGACTGCCGCCGATAACGGCTCTTGCTCTTGTGATACCAAGCTCGCTAAATAGCCTCATTTGCGCCTTTACCACGTCGCTTATGGCAAGAACAGGGAAATTTAGCCTATACTCTTTGCCACTGCTTCTATCCACGCTTAAGGGCGAGGTCGAGCCAAAGCATGAACCTAGGATATTTACACAGATGACATAAAATTTATCTGTATCAACCGCCTTTTTACTGCCTATTAGCCCATCCCACCAGCCAGCTTTCTCATCGCCTGCATAGGTGCCAGCTGCGTGGTGCGAGCCTGTTAGTGCGTGGCAAATCACGATAACGTTGCTTTTATCAGCATTTAACGTGCCGTAAGTCTCATAAATAAGCTTAAAATTTGATAGCATACGGCCACTCTCAAGATAGAGTGGCTCGTTAAATTTAATAGTTCTAGTTTGCAGGTCTAACACTAATTAACTTTGTAGTTTGGTGCCTCGTGAGTGATAACTACGTCGTGGACGTGGCTCTCTTTTAGTCCTGCGCTTGTTATCTCGACAAATTCGGCTCTTTCTTGAAGAGTTGGGATATCTTTTGCACCGACATAGCCCATAGCGCTTCTTAGGCCGCCTATTAGCTGATGGATAACATCTTTTATACTGCCAGCAAATGGCACACGACCCTCGATACCTTCAGGCACAAGCTTGTCTTGAGCGGTGCCCTCTTGGAAGTAGCGGTCAGAGCTACCCTTTGTCATAGCGCCTATTGAGCCCATGCCACGATATACTTTATACTGGCGACCTTGGAATGTTATAAGCTCGCCTGGGCTCTCTTCGCAACCTGCAAGTAAGCTTCCTGCCATAACGCAAGCTGCCCCTGCTGCAAGAGCTTTTGCCACGTCGCCTGAGTATTTTAAACCACCGTCTGCGATAACTGGGATGCCATATTTTGCTGCTTCGCTTGCGCAGTCATCAATAGCTGAAATTTGAGGCACGCCAACGCCAGCAACGATCCTTGTGGTGCAAATAGACCCTGGTCCAATACCTACTTTTATGCCGTCCGCTCCTGCTTCTGCTAGGTCCTTTACGGCTGCTGGGTTTGCGATATTGCCAGCTACGACATCGACTTTGAAATTTGCTTTTACCTCTCTTAAAGTATCGATGATACCCTTTGAGTGGCCGTGAGCTGAGTCGATGACGATGACGTCTACGCCAGCATCGACAAGTGCTTTAGCGCGGTCAAGCTGACCCACGCCAATAGCCGCAGCTACGCGAAGTCTGCCGTAGCTATCTTTATTTGCGTTTGGATACTCTTTGCGTTTTTTTAGATCTTTTATGGTGATAAGACCGTCAAGTCTGCCGTCTTTATCGACGATAGGAAGCTTCTCAACTCTGTTTTGAGAGAAAATTTTCTCCGCATCATCAAGTGTGCAGCCCTTTGGTGCGGTTATAAGCGGTGCTTTTGTCATGCGGTCTTTTACCAAAACGCTCATATTTGTCTCAAATCTCAAATCCCGGTTTGTTAAAATTCCTATTAGTTTGCGGTCTTTGTCGATGACTGGAACGCCTGAAATATGAAGATCTGACATAAGGCTTAGAGCTTCAGCCACGGTCGCTTCTGGATTTATAAAGATAGGATCGATGATGACGCCACTTTCACTTTTTTTAACGCGTTTGACCTCTTTTGCTTGGCTTTCTACGTCCATATTTTTGTGGATGACACCGATACCACCGAGCCTTGCCATCATGATAGCAGTTCTATGCTCAGTCACCGTATCCATCGCAGCAGAGACGATCGGGATATTTAGCGTGACGTTTTTACTGATCCTGGTTTTTACATCAACTTGCTTTGGCAAAATTTCAGAGTATTGCGGTACAAGAAGCACATCCTCAAATGTTAAAGCTCTCTTTACTATCTTCATATTTTTATCCTTTTATTAAATTTTCTAGGCTCTTAGCACCATTTATCAAGGTCTGTTCGTCCCACGCTTTTGCGATGAGCTGGGCGCTCACGTTTAAATTTTGATCATCTTTGCCAACTGGCACAGAGATAGCTGGTAGGCCTACTAAATTTACGCTGATCGTGTAGATGTCGCTTAGATAGGCTTGAAGCGGATCGCTGTGTGCTCCAAATTTATAAGCTGTACTTGGAGCTACTGGCATAAATATCAGGTCATTTTCTTCTAAAATTCTCTCGTATTGAGCTTTTATATGCGCTCTTGCTTTTTGTGCTTTGATGTAGTAAGCATCGTAATATCCGCTACTTAATACAAACGTACCAAGCAAAATTCTTCTTTTTACCTCTTCACCAAAGCCTTCTGAGCGTGAGTTTATATATAGCTCTTTTAAATTTTTAGCATCTGCGCGTCTTCCGTATCTTACGCCATCGTAACGGCTTAAATTTGCGCTTGCTTCTGCGGTTGCTATTATGTAGTAGGTTGCGACGTCGTATTTCGAGTCTTCAAAATTTGTGCAAGTTACGCTGTGACCGTGTGATTTTAGCTTCTCGATCGCTAAATTTAAAGCAGCTTTTGTCTGCTCGCTTGCGTTTTCAACATAGTTTTTTACAACGCAAATTTTTAGCTTCTTCTCGCTATCTATCTTGTCGCTAATGCTTACAAAAGGCACATCGGCACTTGTGCTATCTTTTGGATCATGTCCAGCGATCGCGTCATATAAAATGGCTGCGTCTTCTACGTTTTGAGCGATAGGCCCTATCTGATCAAGGCTGCTTGAATAAGCACCGAGCCCATATCTGCTCACTCTACCGTAGGTTGGCTTAAAGCCAACACATCCGCAAAATGCCGCTGGCTGGCGGATCGAGCCACCAGTATCACTACCAAGTGCTGCGACTGCAAGACCAGCTGCGACTGCTGCTGCCGAGCCACCGCTACTGCCACCTGGGACGTGGGCGTGATTTAGTGGGTTTAGTGTTTTGCCGTAAAATGAGCTCTCAGTCGTGCTTCCCATCGCAAATTCATCCATATTTGTGCGGCCAAATGGAGCTAAATTCTTGCCAAGTAGCTTTTCGATGACAGTTGCGTTATAAGGTGCTACGTAGCCTTGTAAAATTTTTGAGGCACTTGTTACGTTCCAGCCTTTTACTTGGATGTTGTCTTTTATAGCGATAGGCACGCCCTCGCCTAGTTTTGCGATCTCTAAATTTGCTAGCTGCTCGACATAGGCACCAAGCTCCTTTTCTTTTATGATCTTCGCCTCAAGCTCAGCTCGTAAATTTTTTATCTCTTCAGCTGAAAATTTCAAAGCTTCTTTTAAAGTTACCACTATTTTTATCCTTTAAATTTATTAACCAAAAATATGCCAAACAAGCTAACAACGAGCACTACAGCGATCGTTATTACTATGATACTTACGCTTACTGGCTCACTTAGCACTTATAACCTCTTCGCATCTTGGGCAAAGTGCGTCTTCTTTGCTAGCGTTAAATTTCCAGCATCTTGGGCATTTATGAAGCTCGCTTGCCATGATCTTAAATTTATCACCCTCGAGCTCAAACTCAACTAGTGGCTCACTATCATCGTAAGGTCTAACTGAGCTTACCATGTAAAGATCAGCCACTTCGCGCTCGTCGTAGCTTGTGATGTTGTGGTTGGTGGTCTCTAGGCTTAGCTCTAGAGTTGATTTTATCTTTTTCTCTTTTTTAAGAACGTCCACGATCTCGTTAAATTTCTCCCTGCTGGCAAAAAGCAGCTCATCTTCAAAGCTAAGATCAAAAATAATTGGCTCATAGACTAAGTCAAATGCGTCTTTCGCATCGCCTTTGATGATCTTTGGAGCGTAGTCCATCACCTCATCAACTGTGTAAGTAAGCGTTGGAGCGATGAGTGGAAGCAGCGTCTTTGTGATGATCGCCATTGCGCTTTGAGCCGACCTTCTTCTTGGAGCGTCTTTTGCGTCGCAGTAGAGCCTATCTTTACAAACATCAAGATATACGCCACTAAGATCAGCTGATAGGAAATTTAAAAGGATATTAAAACCCTTTGAAAAGTCGTAATTTCTAAAGCAAGCACTCGCCTCGTCAAAGACCTTTTTAGCACGCGCTAATATCCATTTATCAAGGATGTTAAACTCTGTATTTAAGCTCTCAAGGTCATTTACGTTTGCTAGCAAAAAGCGGATCGTGTTGCGAATTTTGCGGTACTGCTCGCTGATTTGTTTTAATATATCTTCGCTTATCTTTAGGTCGCTTGAATAATCACTCATGCCAACCCAAAGGCGCAAAATTTCCACGCCGTGAGTCTTAGCCACGTCTTGTGGAGCGATGACGTTACCCTTGCTCTTACTCATCTTCTCGCCCTTGGCATCGACAGTAAAGCCGTGAGTTAGGATGCTCTCATAAGGTGCGTGAGAATTTATAGCTGTGCTTACTAGAAGTGAGCTTTGAAACCAGCCACGGTGCTGATCTGAGCCCTCTAAATACATGCTTGCAGGGTATTTGCCAGCATCGTAGTTATCGCTTTGTAAGACCGCATGCCATGTCGAGCCGCTATCAAACCAAACGTCAAGGATATCCATCACTTTTTCTAAATTTTCAGCCTTGTATTTTGAGCCTTTTGGTAAAAGCTCGTCTATGCTTAGCGCCCACCACGCATCAGCGCCTTTTTCTTTAAAGATAGACACGATGTGGTCTAAAATTTCACTATCAAATACAACTTCTTTTGTCGCTTTATCTCTGAAAAACGCGATCGGCACACCCCAGTCACGCTGACGAGAGATGCACCAGTCTGGGCGATTTTCTATCATAGAGCCTATTCTTTTTATGCCAACGCTTGGGTAAAATTTAACCTTTTCAAGCTCCTCGCGTGCTGTTTGTCTAAGCGTTTTTCCACCTAGTTTAGCCTCGTCCATAGCTATAAACCACTGCTTTGTAGCTCTATAAATAACAGGCTTATGCGTTCTCCAGCAAAATGGATAAGAGTGTCTAAATTTAGAGACGCTAAGTAAATTTTTGCCAAGTAGCTCTAAAATTTTCTCATTTGCTTTAAAGATGTGCATACCGACAAACTCGTCTACCACGTCGCTTCTAAATAGTCCGTGATGTTTTAGGCTCTCATCATAGCAGCCACCATCATCAACTGGCATCAAAATTTCACTAAAACCATACTTCAAACATACGTAATAGTCGTCCTCGCCGTGTCCTGGAGCTGTATGAACAAGTCCAGTACCACCATCCATCATGACGTGATCGCCTAGTAAAAATCGTGACTTTCTGCCGTTTAGCGGATTTATCGCGTGAGTGTTTTCAAGCAGGCTTGATTTAAACTCTTTTTTGATCTCGCCCTTGCTTAGGCCACTTTGCACTACGCTTTCAAGTAGTGGCTTTGCAAAGATCAAATTTTCAGCCGTTAGCACATAAATTTCATCTGGTTTTAGGCTAATAGCTTGATTTGCTGGAAGTGTCCAAGGCGTAGTTGTCCAGATGACTGCGCTTGCCTCTTTTACGCCGAGCTTTTCTAGCGCGTCGCCATCAAGCTCAAATGCTACGTAAATAGAGTAGTCCTCTTTCTCCTCGTACTCGACCTCAGCCTCAGCTAGCGCCGATCTAGCCGCCCAGCTCCAATAAACCGGCTTGCTTCTCTCTATCAAAAGGCCTTTTTTAGCGATCTCGCAAAGCGCTTTGTAGATATCAGCCTCAAACTCAAATTTCATCGTCATGTATGGATTTTCAAAGTCACCGATGATGCCAAGAGTCTTAAACTCATCTCGCTGGATATCTATAAATTCTCTCGCATGCTGTCTGCAAAGTTCCCTGATCTCGACCTTGCTAAGCTCTTTTTTCTTATCACCAAGCTTGACTTCAACTTGCTGCTCGATAGGCAAGCCATGACAGTCCCAGCCTGGCACATAGCGGACATTTTCGCCATAAAAATAGTGCGTTTTTGTGATGATATCTTTTAAAATTTTATTTAACGCGTGGCCGATATGAAGGTGGCCGTTTGCATACGGAGGGCCGTCGTGGATGTTGAAGTTTTTAACCGCTTTTTGGCGGTTTTTCTTCATTTTTTCATAAACCTTGCGCTCTTCGTACCATGATTTTAGTCTTTGTGGTTCATTTTGTGGGAGATTTCCGCGCATCGGGAAATTTGTCTCTGGGAGTAAAAGTGTCTCTTTGTAGTCCATTTTTTACCTTGATTTTAAAATTTGCTAATTTTACACCTGTGCTGGTTAAATCACACTGAAAAATAGTATAATGAGGCAAAAAAAGGAGCTTAAAAATGAGACAAAGTATCTTGATAATAGGCGAAGATCTTGAGATAAATAGAGAATTTCTAAACTACATTTTTCAAAGTTACGAGGATCATTTTGGCGAGCTTGGAGTTGTCAGTTTTGCTCCAAAAAATAGCAAAGAGCTACCTTTTATCATCGAAAATTTATCAAAAGATTACGACTTTGTAAGCATTTTTGGCTCAGATGAAAATTTTGCCATCGCCGCAAAGATCGTAGCGACGCTAACTGGGGGCTCGCTCGAGCTAAAAGATAGCACGACACTTGCACTTAAAGATAGCTTAGACTACTCTAAAAATAGCTTTTTAGCCAGCCTAAATAACGCCCAGATAAACCTCGTAAAAGCTAATCCAAATGAAGAGCTAGGCGAGTTTTTAGTCGAGTATGAGCCTGATTTTAGCTACTTTCATCTAATAGACATCGACGCAGATAGCGCGAAAATCCTTATGCTGCCACTTGCTAAAACTTATGAGGTCGATATCACTCTTGCGCAGATTCTGCCAAATTTGATACTAGTAAGAGCAAAAAGCAATAAATTTGGCCAGATCGAGAGCTTTTTACAAGGGGTAAAAACGCTATTTTCACAAAAATTTATCCCACAAAAAGATGTGATCAAATTTGTAGCAAAAAGACTCATGCAAAAGGGGCTTAAAATTTCATTTGCTGAGTCTTGCACGGCTGGGCTTGCCGCGGCTAAATTTGCAAGATATGGTGGCATCTCAGCTAGCTTTGATGGCTCACTAGTAACCTACGCAAATCACATAAAGCACGAGTGGTTGGGCGTTGAGGATGAAATTTTAGAGACCTACGGAGCTGTGAGCGAGCCTTGCGTAAAGGCGATGGTAAAA
The DNA here is from genome assembly GCF_003048535.1 of Campylobacter concisus. NCBI lineage: Bacteria > Pseudomonadati > Campylobacterota > Epsilonproteobacteria > Campylobacterales > Campylobacteraceae > Campylobacter > Campylobacter concisus. Next base: position 230,088 of record NZ_PIRQ01000003.1, read on the forward strand.
GGCACGCTAAGCACAACAAATGCGGACTTTGCGCTTGCTATTAGCGGTATAGCTGGACCAGGTGGGGGCACAGATAGTAAGCCAGTTGGCACGGTATATGTCGCCGCTGGCGATAGAAACGGCAACATCGAGGTTGAGAGACTTCTTTTAAAAGGAGATCGCAACTACATTAGAGAGCAGAGCGTTCTGAGCGCCTATTTATGCCTACTTCGCCTAAAAAGCGAGATATTTTTCGCGTAAAATTTGACTTTACTAAAAATTTATAAAAGTCTTACGCTAAATTTAATGAGCCAAAATAAAATTCGGCAGCGATTTTCTAACAGAAGATCAAAAATAAAAAGCCAAATTTGGGAGGCTAAAGATGTTTAAAAAGATATTGTTTCTCGCCGTTTCTTAGTTATTTGCATTTAGTGCTCTAGCTCAAGCAGGCGAGATAAAAGCAAGCGACTCACCCTTTGGTTACGCTAGCATTGGTGCAGAGCAAAATTTTGGCGGATACGCCGGCAAAGAGAGTAAAGAAGTCGTCGTAAAAGATAGGCAAGAGCTCGTAAAATACGCTCAAATGGGTGGTTACGTCATCTATGTGGATGGGCTCATAGACCTTAGCGAAGGCAAGATCCCACAAAATGGCAATAGCGATGGGTTGGATAAATTTATAAGTGAGATTAGCGGTGGCGAGTTTAGCTCTTATGCCAAATTTATGCAGGCTTACGGCGCCTCATGCCGTACAATTTTAGTAATTCATAAGTGTATTTTTGAAAGAGGTAAATAAAGCTTTCAAAAAGGGCAGTATTTGCAAAAAGCTAGACAAATCGCTATTTAAGCTGCCATATAAATTTGATCTCATTTCAGCCTCAAACGTCCAAAACAAGGTAAATAAAAACGCAGCTACAGGCGAACTAGCCGCTACAAGATAAAAAACAAAGCCCCAAGCAAGATAAAACGCTAGCACATAGCCCATATATCAGCACGCAAAGGCTAACACTTAATCCAAATACGCTAAGAGCGGGGCAGTCTGGCTAAAAGATAGCGTAAAAAACGAGATAAAACTCATGATAAATGCGCAAAAAATACCATAAATTCGCTCTTTTTCGCCAAGGCTCTCATTTAGCGCAAATATCATGTAATCAATCCCAACAGCGCTTGCAAGGATGAGCCCAAAGACGCCAAAAATGCTTAAATTTATGCCAAAAATGGCAAAGATAAAGAGTGTGAGAAGCACGCCAAAGATGATGACGCCCATCACAAGTGCCGAGATAAGCGCACTAAAATAAAACCACAGCAGTAAAAACGCGACCACAAGCGCTGCTATTTTTAGTTTTAGAGCTAGCTCTTTTGCCTGAGTTAGGCTCTCATTTAGTGAGCTAGCGAAATTTAGGCTAAAAGCGTTGTAGCGCTCTAGCACCTCATCACTTTGCGCCCCTTTTACAAAGCCGCTCACGTAAGCCACACTCGTATTTTCATCAAGGATAAATTTATTAAAATCCTTCATTGATTTTAGAGCTAAAATTTCTTTTTTAAATCTTCGACCCCGATCTTTTCTTTTGAAATGGCTAAAACTGCGATATTTTCTTTATGCGAAAGACAGATTTTACCTCGCATCTTTGCTTTAAATTTTAAGTAGCGAGATATTTTAAATGAGTTTTGTTTTATTAAATTTGGGTATTTTTTTACTCTTCTGCGATCTTTTTTATCTAGCATTTTTGGGCTAAATTTCTCACCGCAAAAGCTGATAAAAAGATGAATTTCACCCCTTTTTATAGGCATTTAATCTCTTTTTATAATTTTCATCAAACTCTAAGGCTTTTTCAAACTCAGCAGTAAATACTCTAAGACAATCATTTTTTTGCTGGTTTTCATCGCCAAATGATCTAATACGTGGTGTAAAAGTAATCTCATTTTTTCTAAAATCAGCCTCTTTTAGATCAAAGTTTAAATTACTCATTTTGCTATTTAAGATATGCAAGGCACATTTTCTTGGCCCAAAGATAAATTTTTGCCCGCTTAAGGACTTTAGGCTTCTTACTAAAACGCCACCATAAAGCGATGGCTCGCTTTTAAAAGATATATCAAATCCAAAGTTATGAAAGTAAATCTCTCCTGCCTCGCACTGCCTTTTGTAGGTATTTGCGTCAAAACAAGTATAAATTTCAAGCTCGCTAAATTTATACTCTTTGCCAGAAATAATTAAAACTTTACTTTGCATAAGCTCGCATAAAAAGCTCTGAAATTTCTTATCAAAAAACTCTTTAAAGCCAGCAGTCCCAACTATCTCTTGCTTTATATTTTTATCTAAAATTTTAAAGTTATTTTGTTTAAGCAGGTCAAATTTTTCTTTATCAAAATGACTTTGCTCTAAAAATTTACTAAGCACTGCCACCAGATCAAATTTAGCAAAATGGCTTTTAAGTAGCTCGCCAGCTAGCATCTTTGCTCCTAAGTTTTTATATATTTTAAAGGGTTTGAGTTTTACAAACTAATCTTTGATAAGAATTTACCAACTACCACTTGCTCCACCTCCGCCAAAACCGCCTCCACCGCCACTAAAGCCACCACCTCTTGAACTGCTTGAATGGCCACTGCCACTGCTATTTGAGTCTGATCTATCGCGCCTAAAGTCACTGTGTGTATTTTTGCTTTGAGCATTTTTTTTGAAGGCGTTTTTTAAAATAATAAAAAATATTACAAACACAATGGCAAAGACAATGAAGTAACTTTTCACGCCAAAAAATTGCTCAAATACCGTAGATATCAGCCCTACAAAACACGCACTAAAGCCAACTCGCATAAAAAATTTACCTAAAAAGCCAGAGATAAAACACGAGATCATGCCAGCAAAAAAGGCAACTATTCCAAACGGTATCTCTTCTTCATCACTCTCGCTTTCAAATTCTTCGCCACTAGCTACTTTTATAATGGCTCTTATGCCCTCTATCACGCCACCGCCCATATCGCCTTGCTTAAATTTAGGCACTATCACATCATTTATGATCTGGCTTGATATAGCGTCAGTTAGCATGCCTTCAAGTCCATAACCAACTTCTATACGTATTTTTCTCTCGTTTAAAGCGATTATTAAAAGCACTCCATTGCTGCTTTGTTTTTGTCCCAGCTTGTAGCCTCTAGCTATCTCAAGAGAGATCTCTTCTATGCTTTTATTTTCTAGTGATTTAAGAGTCACGATAGCAATTTGCGTCGTACTATTTTGCTCGTAATTTTGCACCAAGCTTAAAAGCTCAGCTTTCTCATTTTTAGAGAAAATTTGAGCCTCGTCATTTATCTGCTCGTTAAAATTTATGGCAAAACAAAAGCAAAATGTAAAAAATAAAAGAGCAAAAATTTTCTTCATCATTTCTCAAATGAAACTTTTGGATTTATCTTCTCTTCGTTACTTATTTCAAGATTTTGTTTTGGCTTTAGCTCAGGATAAAAAGCACTTGCTATAAATTTATTTGGAAAGCTTCTAAGGGCTACGTTATACTCTTTTACAGCTTCGATATAATCATGCATTGCTACGCTTATGCGGTTTTGCGTACCTTCAAGCTGACTCTGAAGAGATAAGAAATTTTGATTTGCTTTTAGCTCTGGATAGTTCTCACTAACTGCCATAAGCCTGCCAAGTGCCAAGCCAAATGAGCTTTGTGCTGTCATAAATTCTTTCATCTTAGCTTCATCGCTAAGACCACTTGCATCAACGCTTACTTGCATGCTCTTGCTTCTAGCATTTGCCACATCTTCAAAAATTTTTTGCTCATGAGCTGCGTAGCCTTTTACAGTTTCAACCAAATTTGGTACAAGCTCGGCTCTTCTTTTATATTGATTTAACACCTGTGACCACTTTGCATTTACATTTTCATCAAGCGCAACAAATGAATTTATATACTTAAAAGCACCAAAAGTAAGTGCAGCAATAACTATAATAACGGCTATTAAATTTTTCATATTTTCTCCTTTAAGGAGCAAATATTAGTAAAACAAGACTTAAAAAATAATGTGAGTTTGAGTTTGAAATGAGTGCGAATTTACGCACTCATTTTTGGGATTAAAGATCGGTGTGGATTTTGTCGTCTATTTGGATATGGATAGTTTTTCCATTTATTTGATCTATGCTTGAGTAGCCTTTAAATCCAGCAGTATCATATGAATGATCTTCAGTCCATTTATGAACTAGATCAACTTTTGTGATTTTATTGCCATTAGCATCAACATCACCACCTTTTATCTTAAGCACCGTATCAGGATTATCAGTAATATCAAGGATATTTTGTGCATTAAATTTGATCTTTGTTTCTCCTTTAAGCTCAAGATTTTCAAAGCTTTCCACTTTTGAATCAAGATTAGCAATGCCTCTAAGATCAACTATTTGCTTATCAAACACCAAAGTATCATGACCTTCGCCACCTTTCATATCTTTGCTTGCGTCAAATTTAACAGTATAGTTTTCAACGCCTATATGAAGTGGTTTATAAGGCTCATAAGATTTAGACTCTAAGCCATCCGAATCCGAGGTCTTAAGAGTAGCTTTGACTTCCAAATCATAAGCTGATCTAGCATTAATATCTAATGATTGCTCGAATACACCTTTTGTTATATCTTCAGCCGATAAAGTATGTGTTGCAGTCTTAGTTAGTGCATGGTGGTTGTCTGGATCAGTGTATTTAAACTCTACTGTATCTCCATTTCTAGCATCTTCATTAAGATAAACTTTAACCGTAGTAGACCTTTCGCCATTTTCTGAGGTTTTTATATCTTTATTAAACATGATGCCTCTTATAGCATCGATTTCAGCATGTGCTGTATCGCTTACTGTTTTGCTCTCGCCAAATGTGTCAGTTAGAGTAACTTCAGCTTTTGTTTCTTTATCAACTGCGATAGTAGCATTGAGATCAAGTGGCTTATCTCTATCAAGCGTGCGTTGAGAATTATCATCTAAATTTTTTAGTGTAATTTTTCCATTTACATCTTTTCCCATAACTTCATAATGTTTAGTTAAGATAGATCCATTAGGATTTGTTATCTTAACATCTATCTTATCGCCTGCTATAACGCTTCCTGGGATAGAAACATGAACCTTTGAAATTTTACTACCTGACTCATCTCTTGAGATAATGCCATTATCATTTTTATCAGCAACTATGCTTACACTTAATCCCGCTTCACTTAAAGGTGCAAGTTTAGCTTTTGCTTCGCTGCTAGTTGTAGTCTCAGCACCATTTGTTATAGTAGCTACTGCACTAGTTTCACGACCTGGAAGCATAGCAACGCCAGGAATTTTTATAGTATTGTTTGCTAACTGTGTAGTAACATGAGTAGTATCATCTGTAAGTGAAATTTTACCATTGGCAGTTTTTGAAACTGTGTAATTTATTGTCCTATCAGCCGTAGTACCATCGGCTTTAGGCTCTTTTATAGTTACTGCTATCTTATCACCATTTGTGACATTATGCGGCACCTGAACGCTTATAATTGTCTTTTTTATATCATTATCCAAAATAGCTTCATCTCTGTCTATTACATTGTCTCTACTTGCATTATCTTCAACAAATTCAATCTTTAAATTTTTAGTATCTACTGACTCCAATGTAGCTTTAGCTGTCTTTGTTACTCCATTTATAGTAGCTTCAACCACTGCTGGATGATCTTTATCTATATGAACATTAGAAATTTTTAGTTTATTTCCTGGCTCAAGTGCAACAATGCTGCCACCCGCATCTTTTATAGTAACGTTTGTACCATCATTTGAAGCAACGGTATAAGTTTTCTCTGCTCCACCATTCACCTTAACTTTTATAGTATCACCGCTATTTACAGTGGTTGGGATTTGAAGTATTGCCGAAGTAGTATTTAAATTTCCATCCTTCATGGCTTCATCTCTACTTAGAACTCCGTTTCTATCTTTATCCTCATCAATAAATAGCCTAAAGCCTGTTCCAGAACCGCTACCTTGAGCATCAAGCGTAATATCGCTATTTGTCTCAACCTTATCAGCACCAGTATTATCAGTAACCTTGGCATTAATGATAGTCTTATGATCTTCTGTTAAGCCAAGTGTATATTTGACCACCTTATTGCTATCAGCATCATCGGTAATATCAAGCTCTTCACTGCCATTTTTGGCTATCAATTTGCCGTTATTGTCTTTTACTATCTCATATGTCTTGGTCGTTTTATTGTTTGGTGTGTCTTCGTTGTGTGACTCTACTATTAATTTATCACCTAAAACAAAATTTGAAGGAAGCTTGATAGTTGCTATAGTAGTCGCTCCAGTTGCCTCTGTGCTGCCCAAAATACCATCATTATTGGTATCTTTTTCAAAAGTTATCTCCATGTCTTCATGAAGCTTTTCAAGAGTATTATGATTTTGAGCTTCGGCCTTCTTGCCGCCACTTGCATCGGTGGTCTCAGTAGTTACATTGATGGTCTTGCCAGCAATGATCTCTACGCCAGGAATTTCTATCTCATTTTTATCACTTGCAGTTATAGAAGCATGAGTAGAAGTATCTTCTAGCATGATTTTACCGCTTGGGTCTCTACCTGTAACCTTATAAGTTTTAGGTGAAGTGCCATTATCTATTTTTACAGTTACCACATCGCCAGCTATAACGTTATTTGGCACTTTTACTACTACTGTCGTTTTATGTAGGTCGCCATCCGCGTCCTTGCTCTCCGCTCTCGTTAAGGATACGTTACGGTCAGCATCCTCTTTGAAATATACCGCCATATCGTTTATATTTGAGATAGTAACTGTGCTTGTATCTTCTGCATGCTGAATACCATCTTTATCTTTTATCTCAGCTGTTACTTTAGTTTCTAGACCAGTCGCTGTTTTAATGCCAGAAATTTTAAAGCTTCTACCATCTATTTCTGTATCTATTTTATTGCCATCGCTATCTTTTACAAAGAACTTACCATTATTATCTTTTCCAATAGTATATTTTATTTCTCTAGCAGTAGCTTCATTTGGCTCTTTTATAGTTACAGTTAGTTTATCTCCACTTACTGCATTTTTAGGAAGCTTGATAGTAACTGTCGTACTATTAAGACCATCTTTGCTGATAGCTTGCTCTCTAGTCATAGTTTTAGCTCCACCAGCTTCATCAAAGATAACTTCAGATTTTTTTACATATTCTAAACTGGCCGATACTTCTGACTCATTTATAGATGTATGTCTGCCTGGTGTCATGTTTGTGATGCTAGCTCTGATAGTGGTATCTTGTCCGTGTCTTAGATCAAATCCTGGTACTTTAAACGAGTATTGATTAAAGCTCTCTTTTGTCAATGGGAAATTTTGTCCGCCATTGCCGATCTCTGTTATACTTGTTACCTCACCTTTATCATTCATATTTATAGTGAAATTTCTTGTATAAACGCCATTTGTAGGCTCGTTTATAGTAAGTGTAACTATGTCACCATTATCTATTTTATTCGGAAGTCTTATAAGAGCTGTTGTCTCATTTACTTCATGCTCATCCATACTCTCTTGTCTTGAAATTTCATGAAGAGTCTTTTCTTCTGGTAATGTCATTTCTAAATTTCTGCCAATAGGCATTACACTATCTTGATCTGACTCTTCGCTTTTTCGAACATTGTTTTTATCTACCACATGAACACTAGCTGATGTTCTTACATCTGGAAATATCGGAAGAGATGTATTTACTTTTTGACTATCAATCATCTCTTGTGTAAGAGAAATTTCTTTTGTTGTATCTTGCTTAGTTAGTGGATCGGTATAAGTTATAACAATCTTATCGCCAATAACTACATCTTTTGGTAGAGTTATCTCTACTGTCGTGCTTCTAAAGTTATTGTCTTGACTATTTTCTGGATCATATAAATAGCCATTGTTGTCTTGATCTTCTGTAAATGTCAAAGTCGGTTTTACATCAAGAGTAGTAGAGTCACTTGCAGTTGCACTTCTCATCGTGTTTGTGCTATCTGCTACGTAAGCTTCTACTTTTGAAGGCTTACCGTGCTCAACTGGCATATTATCTATCTTATATCCATTATCTATTATGTTTTGATCAATAGATACATTTCTAACCTCAGTTGTACCATCAGGCTTTGTTAAAGTCACGTGAAGCACATCTCCAACAATCACATCTTTTACAGTTATAAGCACTGGAGTTTCATTTAATTTGCCATCTTTAGCATTTTCAGTATATGTTAATAGATTATTATCAGGACCGTTATCTTCTGTAAATTTAACCTCTGGAGCACTAAAGCCACTTGAAGTTACGCTATCTTCACTTCTACCACTAACATTTCCTTGAAAATTTGTAATCGTTGCATCAACTTTTGAAATTTTACCAGTCTGTATTGGAGCATCAAACTGATAACCATTGCTTATGATAGTTGGAGTGATAGGAATTGTTTTATTTTCAGTATTACCATCTGGCTTAGTTATAGTGATATTTAGTATATCTCCGGCCCTTACTGTGCCATCATTTGGAATTGTAATAAGAACTTTTGATGTATTTAAATTTGTATCACGTGCATGCTCAACCCTGCTTAAAGTACCATCGTTATTAAGATCGCTTATAAAAGTTACAAGAGGATTGCTTGGGATTATAGTATCATCTCCACCATTGTATCCGCTTATTGGGCTATCGTATGATGCAAAAGCTCTGTTTGTATCACTTAAATTTCTATATGTTGCATTAATGTTTGAATAGTGTCCACCCTCAGCAAATTTAGCGTCACTTAGGCTAACACCATCTCCACCACCAGCAGCAGCGTTTCCACCAGCAGCAGTCTCTTCAAGTTTTGTTAAATCTCCGCCATTTAAAATAGCATTTTGCAAATCACTAACATCTGCCAAGCCTTCCGCACCTATAGTACTTTGATTTAAAGCAAGTGTATCATTGCCTACGATCGTAATCTCTTTTCCATTATTTGAAACGATTGTTATTTTATCAGCGGCATCACTTGTCTTGATACTCTCCCCCATATAAAGGATGTCACCTACTTTTAGCTCTCTCTCATTTCCGTTTTGATCGATAGCGACCGCCTTGCCACTAATAAATTTTACTACTCCAGCTTCTTTAGCCAAGATTACTCCTTATTATTATTTTTTGTATTATTTAAATTTTTACGTGATTATATACTATCTTTATAAGATATAACTTTATATGAGAAATTTTATCTTTTAAGAAAAAAATATATTAATTAAATATATAAATTCCAAATGTCAATAGTTTGTAAAAAGCGAATTCTGAGCTTTTATCAAAAAAATAGTTTTTTGATTGTCAATATAATTAATCATGTAAAATATAATACTTTTTATAATAAAAACTTAATTCAAGATATTTTTAATTAGTTTGAAACAACAATATAACCAAAAAAATCATAATTTTTAAAAAATGTGTGATCGCTATAAAATTTTTACTTATAAATTTCACAAAAAATCATCAGTCTAAAATCTACAAACTTATAGTTAAGTTTTACTAGGTAAGCAATTTTCTAACGCAGAAATAATTTAATTTTATATAAAGATATTCAAAAAATAATATGAAATGATAATAAAAAATTTATGATTATCTATAAGTAGTGGCGGAC